>NZ_JANPLS010000084.1:0-39581 GCF_031422475.1 Chamaesiphon sp. VAR_48_metabat_403 | reverse complement strand
GCTTAGGTTGTCAAGATTAAAAGCAATTAATTTCGATCGAATAAATGGTAATTTCATACTAAGAAACAACCACATTCATCTAAAAACCGATTGCTTTAGATATTGACAAATTCATTCCCAAAGGGGATGAATCAGCCCTGCTTAAAAAGGGGGAGCAAGAGTCAAAGTCCCCCTTTTTAAGGGGGATTTAGCGGCGTTTTTATTCGGGGGGAACCCCGGAATAAAAAAACGACAAGACAGGGGGCTTTACAGCCTGCGATTGTAACAAATAAAACTTTTCAAACATCCTCTAACAATGCTGTCGGAATTCTAATCGTTGATGCCAATGATACTGCATCGGGATTAATTTCTCTGCGACTCCCTAACCTAAATGTGGCTGCCAGAGTCGATCGGCAATAGGGACAAACTGTTAATATAGCCATGCAGATGCTCGATCGATCGATCGAGATAAATATCGCTACCGTATAATTTACTCATCATAATCGCACCTTCGATTGAGGCTAACACGATCGTCGATACTTGTTCGTGGTTAGCGGTATCGATAATTTCACCTTGGCGAATGCCTAGCTCGACAATACTCGCAATCAACGCCATAATGCTGTTTACCGCCTCTTGGGCGTGCCTGCGGAGCAGGGGATGAGTGTCATCACTTTCTACCGCAGTGTTCAAAATCGGACAGCCACCTTCACCGATAGGCTGTGTGGTAAATCCCCGGAAACTATCGACAAAAGCGTGCAATCGATCGATTGACGTAGTCTGAGTGCTGACTTTGGCAATCGCCGCTGCTAAGATCGAGCCGAGTGTATGGTCGAAAGCCGCAACGGCAATCTCATCTTTACTTTTGAAGTGATTGTAGATGCCACCCTTTTGTAAACCCGTCAATTTCATCAGGTCATTGATGGAAGAACCAGCATAGCCATGTTTATTGAACAGAATGGCAGCTTTTTCGATGATTCTTTGCTTAGTGAGTTCGGCTTTTGACACTACAATCGAGCTAATTTCGATACTAAATATTACTGTACGATAATTAATACAGTCGTGTCAATCTCAACTTCGCGCTATGGAGTCGATGTGTGAAGAGAAATATTCCCCTAACTTAAAGCGATAAGATATCTGATTATACTTGACAAAACCGCCGAATTTCTTCCCAAATACAATCGATCTCATCGGTAAGCTGATGGTCGCTCTCCCACTCCAATAGCTCTACCCAGGGACGCGCGCGCACGAAATCTCGACTGGCAAAAATTGGAATGACATCATCATTAATACCATGAATAATTAGAGTCTGAAGGCAACGATCGATCGCAGCAAGAGGATATTTACGAGCGTCAAGAAGGAAATTGTAATGTAGGGGCGATACATCTTTGAGAGCATGATGATAAATTGATAAATATCCGGTATTTTGCCACGAACTTAACTGGAGATCGCCAATTTTTGGTAGCCAATGATGCAGAAAATCAAAGGCAGGTGCTAGTAGTACCAATCGTTCGACTTGAGGACGATCTTGAGCGATAATTGCTGAAATCCAACCGCCTAAACTCGAACCAATCAGGGTGACTGGCTCGCCATCTTTAGGAAATAAACTAACAACTTGCTCGATTTGCCGCGTCACAGTTAAATGTGTAAAATCGCCCTGATTGAGATCGGGAACTAATAACTCGATCCCGATGTTGGCAAAACATTTCTGAATGTATATAGCTTTAGTAGATCCAGGCCCAGACGAGAAACCATGTAAGTATATATACATAAGTGAGAAATCGAAGGAAGACGGAAATGATACTGTGCTAATTTAACAATCGATATAATTTTGGCATTACCAAACGCGATCTCTGGTAAAACTCCAGTGCAAAAGCACCAGAATCATACCTCACATTGGCAGTCCGATCGGTTCCAATCTGCTAACTTTCCTACCGATTTTGACGGCGTTGTTGCAGCAACTGTTGTAATTTAACCCGCTGTTCGGGAGTGAGAATCTCGCGAATGGCTAGCGTATTTTCAAAATTGCTGTCAGCAACTTCTTTCTGTAAAGATTGAACCTGCTGGCGTTTTTGACGGATTTGGTCGGAACTAGCACTTCCCTGGAGTAATTGTGTCAACTCCTGTTTGGCAGTTCGCAATGCTTGGCGGCGTTCTTTGGTTTTACCCTGAGAATTTTGCCGCACTTGTTGAAGCCGTCGGATCTGCTCTGGCGAGAGGTTGAGTTCTTTTACTAGGTTACCCACGCCGCCCGCTGGAATCTTTAATTCCCCATTGGTGACTCGATTATTTTGGGCTGTGAGCAGATCTGCTCGTGCGGGTAAAGTAGTGGTACCGATCGATAATAATATGGACGATAGCGTCAGAATCCGAAACCAAGACATAGGAGTTTGATTGAACTAGTTGTCTGTTAGACTGGGTGTCCAGATCAAAAGTTCACTCTCGTTCGCGTAGCGTCTCTGGAAGAGAATCGATCGAGATTTTGACTGGAGCCGCAAGCCCCAAATATGATGACGGAACCAGCCATTAATTGCGCCGATCCTCATCTTCACGGGCATTTTATCCCCAGATCGGTAACGCCAGATATCAATTACACTAGATCTAGAGCCATTAAATCGCTCGTCGATAACTGTTAATTTCTGATTATGTTTGACCAATTAGCCGAAAGTTTAGAATCAGCCTGGGTAAAGTTGCGTGGTAAGGACAAAATTAAGTCCTCCAATATTCAAGATGCCCTTAAAGAAGTTCGGCGCGCGCTGCTTTCGGCTGATGTAAACGTCCAAGTGGTCACCAATTTCGTTAAAGAAGTCGAAATTAAAGCCCAAGGTGCGAACGTAATTTCAGGAGTCCGTCCCGACCAACAGTTTATCAAAGTTGTCTACGACGAACTCGTTAAGACGATGGGGGAAACGAATAGTCCCCTGGCAAATGCGGCTCAAAAGCCCACCGTAATTCTGATGGCAGGTTTACAAGGTGCGGGTAAAACGACAGCTACTGCTAAACTCGCGCTGCATTTACGCAAAGAAAATCGTACCACCTTGATGGTAGCAACTGATATTTATCGTCCTGCGGCGATCGATCAATTAATGACCCTGGGCAAGCAAATCGACGTGCCCGTCTTTGAAATGGGGACGGATACCAATCCCGTCGAAATTGCCCGCCAAGGCATCGCCAAGGCGCGGGAACTGGGCGTAGATGTGGTAATTGTCGATACTGCCGGACGCTTGCAAATCGACGATCGGATGATGACCGAATTAGCTGATGTCAAAGCGGCCATTCAACCCGATGAAATTTTGCTGGTAGTAGACTCAGCCATCGGTCAGGAAGCGGCCAATGTCACCATGACATTTAACGATCGCATCGGCATTACAGGGGCGATCTTGACCAAATTAGATGGGGATACGCGCGGTGGTGCGGCTTTATCTGTCCGGGCGATTTCTGGCAAACCGATTAAATTTGTCGGTGTGGGTGAAAAAGTCGAAGCTCTCCAACCATTTTATCCAGAGCGGATGGCATCGCGGATTCTGGGCATGGGCGACGTACTGACGCTGGTAGAAAAAGCTCAGGAAGATTTTGATATTGCCGATGCTGCTAAATTAACCGAAAAAATCCTCGAAGCCAAATTCGACTTCAACGACTTCATCAAACAGATGCGGATGTTGAAAAATATGGGTTCCTTGGGCGGATTGATCAAAATGATTCCAGGGATGGGCAAACTCTCCGACGGACAGCTCAAACAAGGCGAAGACCAACTTAAAAAGGCTGAAGCCATGATTCAGTCGATGACTAAAGAAGAACGCGGTAATCCCGATTTACTCGCCAGTACTCCCAGCCGTCGCCGCCGGATTGCTAAAGGTTGCGGTTATGAGGAAGCTGATGTTAGTCGGCTGATTGCTGAATTTACCCGGATGCGGAGCATGATGCAACAGATGAGTATGGGCAATTTCCCCGGTATGGGTGGCGGACAACAACCGGGCGCGCGCGGCGGACAACCAGGCGCACCAGCTAAAGCCAAGAAAAAGAAAAAAGGATTTGGGACGTTATAAATATTCATGAATTGTCCCTACCTGAATTTCGGAGCCTAAACACCACCCAAAACACTCACTAATAAAGCCTTCTGAGCGTGCATTCGATTCTCCGCCTGATCCCAGACGCGAGAGCGAGTTCCTTCGAGTACGTCGTCGGTAATTTCTTCGCCGCGATGGGCGGGGAGACAATGCAGCACGATCGAGTTAGGATCGGTGAGGGTTAATAGTTCCTGATTGACTTGATAGGGCTGGAATACAGGCATCCTGGCATCGGATTCGGTTTCTTGTCCCATACTCGCCCAAACATCGGTGTAGACGACATGTGCCTGACTGACAGCCTCTTGTGGAGAGCGAGTGACGATGACTTGCGTGCCATTAATTGTGGCGATCGATCGAGCGCGATCGACTATCTGCGGATCTGGGGTAAAATTATCAGGGCAAGCGATCGCAATATCCATTCCCACCGTCGCACAACCGAGCATTAAAGAATGTGCCATATTATTCCCATCGCCTAAATAAGCCAGCTTCAACCCCGCCAACTGTCCGAAACATTCATGAATTGTCTGTAAATCTGCCAATACCTGACAAGGATGCTCTAAATCTGTCAGGGCATTAATAATCGGCATTCGAGCATATTTAGCAAAAGTTTCTACATCTGTCTGCTCGAAAGTCCGAACTGCTAGTACGTCTAGATACCGATCTAAAACCCTAGCTGTGTCCGCTAATGGCTCCCCACGACCGATTTGCATCGCGCCGATATTCAGGTCGATTACTTGCCCGCCTAGCTGGCTCATGGCGGCAAAAAAGCTCACTCGCGTCCGAGTCGAAGCTTTGTAAAATAGCAGTCCCAAGGTTTTTTGGCAAACAGGCCTAATTTTACCTTGTTTGAGATCGGTGGCAAGTTGCAACAGCGCGAGCGTCTCTTGGGTACTCAGATCTGTCATGCTCAATAAATCCCGACCTGTTAAGCCACTCATGCGATCGACCCTCAAACTATATATTAATCGAGCAGGAAAGGGATAATTTTAGCATATGAGTAAGTTGCAAATCGACGATTTCCCAAAGGGAAGGCTCTATCAACGAGTTAACCGAGCAGGAATTTGCGATCGTGAAGATTAAAGCGGAGCCGAATCGTGGTTTTTAAAAATAAAACTGTTGTAACCTGCATTCTGTCGTCAACAGCCTGACAGCGATTCTCCAGGCGAGCGGGCTTTCCGCCAACGACGCACTCAAATAGTCCAAGAGTTTGAACACGAGCATACTGTTAACCGAACCGGATTGTACTCGTCCGCGTCGCGATCCTGATGACGTTTTGATATAATTGGGACAGATGCCAACAGATTTGCCCTGTCACTACGACGGATATGAACAGAAGAAGACCGAATCGTTACGAAGATGATTATGACGATTACGACGATTACGAGCCTAAAAATCTCCCGCCAGAAAAAGCTGGGAAGAAGTCTGGGGGCAAATCGATGTTTGATTGGGCAAAAATCGCCGTAGCATCAGCAATTCTGATCGTTGGGATCGGGATTGGCGTAGCGTTTAGCTCTACAGCTACCCTCGATCCGCAAAACGTCGCTTCTCGCGATTTTATCGATCGAGCCGCACCCAACCCCGAATTGTGCGTTAATTATGGTGCCAGTGCGATGGTCATGGATGCGCGGTTATTCGTCACGCTCAGTCCGTTTAAAGTCTATGTATCTCAGCCGAAAATGACTCCTGGCTGCGTGATGCGAACCAATAACTGGTCGATTTTGGAGCAGCGGAAGCTGATTAATGGCGATCAAGTGCGCGAATGCAAGCAGAAGATGAACACGTTTGGATTTACGGGTGCGCTGGAATCATCGCCACAAATTAACTGTATTTATCAAAACGATAGTGCCCAAAATCTGTTCCTGAATCAACCAGGTGGTACAGTTGCACCGCCAGCAGCAGGTACGGAGCAATTCTAAGCTCATTCTAAATATAACCCGATCGATCTCGCTGCGAGACCATCCTGCAAACCCCCAAGGATGCGGGGGGCTTTAAAAGTCCCCCGCATCCTTGGGGGATTTAGCGGCGGTTTTATTCTGGGGGAACCCCGTGACGTAAAAAACCGACAAGACAGCGGCGGTTTTATGTCTAGGGTTTCCCCCGTTGGCGCAGCCTCTGTCTTGACTAAAACACTCTGGCGAGAGGGAACCTCCGCGTGATTTCAGTCGCTCCGACAGGAGATATAAAAAAACAACAAGACAGGGGGATTCAAGCCCACTTCGCTTATTTCTAGAGATGTGTATACACGGTATCCCCTATTCCCTATCCCCTGACTAATGTCCTCAATGCAATCATTCGATCCCAACAGCTATTATCCATCCAACACCGAGTCCTTTCTAACGATCGAACAGGTAGTGAAGGCATATCCCAAGCCAGATGGCAGTCCGTCTCTCGTCCTCGATGGCATTAATATGACGATCGGCAAGCAAGAATATGTCTCAGTGATCGGTCACTCTGGCTGTGGAAAATCCACCCTGATCCGGATTGTGGCGGGGCTAGAGCAAGCCACATCGGGTTTAGTCACGCTAGAGGGTAAAGCAATTCGCAAACCTGGAGCGGAGCGGATGATGGTGTTTCAAGGCTATGCCCTGCTACCGTGGCTCACCGTCCGCGAAAATATTCGCATGGCAGTAGATGAAGTGTCCAAAACTGCCACTAAAGCCGATAGGATCTCGATCGTCAATGAACACATCGACATGGTGAAATTAACGGCTGCTGCCGATAAATATCCCGACGAACTTTCAGGCGGGATGAAGCAACGGGTAGGGGTCGCCCGCGCCCTAGCCACCCGTCCTAAGATGCTCCTGCTAGATGAACCATTTGGCGCGCTCGATGCCCTGACTCGCCCGAAATTGCAACAAGATGTCCTCGAAATTTGGGGACAGTCGCCCCAGGCAGTGATGATGATTACCCATGATGTGGATGAAGCAATCTTTATGTCCGATCGGGTGGTGATGATGACCAATGGCCCTGGTGCTAAGATTGGTAAAATTTTAGATATTCCGCTGCCCCGTCCGCGCGATCTCCATGAACTGCGAGAATCAAAAGACTATTACGAACTCCGCAATCAGGCTTTGGATTTTCTGGAGCGATATCAATAGACTTCCTGCGAAAGTCAGGCTTTAAGCTTTTGATTTTTAGCGGTAGACGCTCCGAATTGAGGAAACCCAAGTACTTCTCAAAGGCTGATGTAGTCGATCGACAGGTGTTAGTAACGAATCTAGATGCGACCGATTATTCTCAAGTACAGTGGCGATTTTTGGACTCAATTTACCACTAATAGTGAGGTGAGATAAGGTGCGATTGTTAGTTAAAGCATCGGCTAATAAATCTTGACATCGATCGTCTAATTTGACTCTGGATAGATTGAGGTGCGATAAGGTGTTGTTGGTAGTTAAATAATTAGAGATCGCAGCTATTCCGCTTGCGGTAATTGTATTAGGTATCGCACCCAAAACTTGAGTAGATGGACTGTAACCTAAATCTAATCTTGTTAAATTCGGCATATGTTCGATCGCCGACAAGAGCAGTTCGCAACCGCGATCGGTAATGCCATTACTAGCTAATCCTAATTCGGTTAGAGTATGATTGGTTGCTAAAGCATCGGCTAATATTTCTATGCCGCGATCGCCTAAATGATTGACATTCAGGAACAGTGCCTCGATGGACGAATTAGATTTTAATAAATCTGCCAGTAAATAAGCATCATCTGAATCGAGATCGTTACCACCTAAATACAACCGTTTCACCGTGCGATTTGTTTTTATTAAAGCATCGGCAATCGCTTTTAATCCGACTTTGCCAATCCGAGTATGGACTAAATCGATAATTTGAATACCAGTATTAGTCTGCAACATTTTGGCAATGTGTTCGGCACCCTCAACCCCGATCGGATTGCGTTTGAGCCATAATCCCGTTACTGCTGAATTATCTGTTAGCGATTTACTTAAAGTTTCAATCCCAGCACCAGAGATAGCATTGCAACCTAAATAAACTACTTCTAAGTTTTCATTACGATCGATTAATTGAGCAATTGACTTCACCCCAGTATCACCAATTCCATTCGTACCTAATAATAAACTGGCGATTGTCGTATTAGTTTCTAAAGTTTTAGCAAGAATTTCGCATCCCGTCACGCCGAGATTTTGTTTACACATATCTAACCGTCCATCTGGCATTAATGTCCCAACTGGGAAGGTTCTCTGTTCGGTAATATGTGGATTGGTTGCTAGATATGCTAACAATGGTGTTAATTCATTCAAGACATCCGACGTAGTTTCGATCGGTTGTGGCTGCGGACAATGCAATGGTGAATCTATCATTTAAATTTTGGATTATAAATCTGTAGGGGCGGGTTTATGCTTTCAATATCGATTCCACAATAAAATTCAATCAAACCCGCCCTCCCTTCCTCATAATTAAATTGAATGTTGTTAATTACCAGGGATAAGGAAAATAATCCTTGAGAAAATGACCAAATAACGGTATTTCTGGTAAGTTAATACCAGTCGCGATCGGATCGTAAACTCGCACCATCCCATCGATAACATCTAATGGTGGATAAAAATCTTGTTCTTTTTCCATGCGTTGACTTTTAGGATAAGGATTTTCATTAGTAATCCAACCCGTATCGACACTATTCATAAAAATATTGGCTTCTGCATAGTCAGCCGCCGATGTGCGCGTCATCATATTTAGGGCTGCTTTTGCCATATTAGTATGTGGATGATATGTGGTTTTATGTTTGCGATCGAACTGTCCTTCCATCGCCGAAACATTGATAATAAATCGCCTGTCGAATGTCGATCGCGTTAATAGTGGTTTGAGCCTGCTATTAATTAAAAAAGGTGCGATCGCGTTAATTAATTGGACTTCTAATAACTCTGGCGTACTCACCGCATCGAGCTTTAAAGCCCAACTATTAATCGGACGTAAATCTAATTGTTGTCCATCGCGATCGAATGTTCGATCGGGAAAATACATCTGACTGGAATGCAGTAATTCTGCTCGATAATTAGATCGAGTTTCGAGTAACGCTGTTTGGATATCTCCATCGACAGGAATTAAAGCTTTAACCGCCCCAGATAACTCTTCCTGCTCTAATAAATGCTTGTAGAATTCTAACGGACGCTTGACAGTTTGACAGGCATTATTAATTAAAATATCTAAAGCCGATTCTCGTGCTAGTAAGTATTCGATAAACCCTTCTAAAGATTTGAGATCTCGCAAATCCAACCCGTGAATCTGCAATCGATCGCCCCATTCATTAAAATCTGGCTCTAAACTATAACGCCGCGCGCAATCTTGGGGAAATCTGGTCGTAATAATCACCCGCGCACCATCTTGTAATAGTCGCAAACTTAATTGATAACCAATCTTAATTCTACCACCCGTAATTAAGGCAACTCTACCAGTTAAATCTGCTCGTTGCGAACGTTTTTGATAATTAAAGTCTGCACATTTTGGGCAAAGTAAATGATAGAAAGAATGAACTTGTTGGTAAGCTTGTTTACAGACATAACAAGATATCGACTGTTGCGAACGTGGCTGTTGGGTGGCTGGTAATAGAGCGCGATCTAATTCGGGATGCTGAGATCGCACTAATAATGTATTCTCTCTCGTCTGACGATCTTCGATCTTTCTTTCCGTGCGATCGTGTTTGCGAGAATATTTACGCCCTTGTTTATGAATTTTAGCAATTAAACCTTTAATCCGATCGTGATTCGCGATTGACTCTGGATCGTCAGCAATCTGTTGCAAAACTTCCAAACAAATTTCTAATCGTTCCGGTGAAATATTATTCATCTTTGAGAGAATGCCTGAGAACTCAATTCTGTTCCGCTTAAATCCTAGAAATCCCCCCTAACCCCCCTTTTTAAGGCTACCCTGTATACACAAGACAGGGGGATTTAGATCTACGATCCACATCAAAAAACCTTTTCAGATATCCTCTGAGGAATCAATTATTGTTTAGACGATCTATAAGATCGACCCCTTGCGGGGTGGAAACTGGAAGGAGTCGAACCTTCAGCAACCAGCTTTGAAAGGCTGGAGTTCTTCCATTTGAACTACAGTTCCCATGAATTGGTGGAAACTGGAAGGAATCGAACCTTCATCCTTCTGCTTGCAAAGCAGACGCTCTTCCATTTAAAGCTACAATTCCCGTAGGTTGTTGGGAATTAGGAGGACTTGAACCTCCAACCTTCCGATCCGTAGTCGGAAGCTCTTCCATTTGAGCTACAATTCCCCCGATTTAGTGCTGGGAAGGATCGGAGTTGAACCGTCAACCTCGCGCGTGACATGCGCGCGCTCTTCCACTTGAGCTACATCCCAGCCTATTGAATTTAGCGCAATTCAGACTATTGTTTGGCAAATTTTGAAGTATTATCGATCGTTATTAACAAAACGATATTTTTCGTAACCCGTCTGTAATAATCGATCGAACTAGTAAAGTGGGAGTTTTTAGCGAATGTTAGTGCCATCGTCGCTCCAAAATATTCCTAATTTTCGATGCGTTTACCATTACCCCAATGTCTATTAATTCTTAATTTCCGAAGAATTACCGACTAATTTACCCCGTAATTGTTTGATACGATCGCGTAATGTTGCTGCTTTTTCAAACTCTAATCCCTTGGCGGCTACTTTCATTTCGGCTTCTAGTTGGACGATTGCATCGGGAATTTGTTCGAGCGATAATTCATCGACGTGGGCGATAACTGTTTCCAATTGTTGGGCATTCAATCGACGAGAGAGATCGAGAAATTGGAGGATGGAGTTATTACCTGTTTTGACGATCGAATATGGCGTGATATTATTTACTTTATTGTGTGCTGATTGAATCCCGCGTCTCCGGTCGGTTTCATCGATCGCCGCAGTCATGCTGTCAGTCATTTTATCAGCATATAATATCGCTTGTCCGCGAATGTGTCGAGCCGCTCGTCCGATTGTTTGAATTAGCGATCGCGTCGAACGTAAGAAACCTTCTTTATCGGCATCGAGAATTGCGACTAAAGACACCTCCGGTAAGTCTAACCCTTCCCGTAATAAGTTCACCCCAATTAATACATCAAATTCACCATTGCGAAGACCTTGAATAATTTCAATTCGTTCGATCGATTGAATTTCTGAATGAAGATATTTTACCCGCACGCTGCGTTCGTGAAAATATTCGGTCAGATCTTCTGCCATTCGTTTAGTTAAAGTCGTAATCAACACGCGCTCTTTAAGTTTGACTCGATCGCGAATTTCACCTAATAGATCGTCTACTTGTCCCTCCGTCGGACGCACGAATATTTCCGGATCGATTACGCCCGTCGGACGGATGATTTGTTGGGCAATGCGATCTTCTGAGAGTTCCATTTCCCAGACTCCAGGAGTCGCAGAAACGAAAATACATTGGTTCACCTTCTCCCAGAATTCATCAGCCTTTAACGGGCGATTATCAGCCGCACTGGGCAAGCGGAAACCATGATCGATCAGGACGGTTTTTCTAGCCCTGTCGCCATTATACATGCCCCGAATTTGCGGCACGGTCACATGCGATTCATCGACTACCAATAACCAATCATCATCGAAATAATCTAACAAACATTCGGGCGGATCGCCAGCATTTCGCCGTGCTAAATGGCGCGAATAATTTTCGACCCCATTACAGAAACCGACTTCTCGCAGCATTTCCAAATCGTAGCGCGTCCGTTGGTCGATGCGTTGGGCTTCAATTAATTTACCATTAGTTTCTAACTCCACAATCCGTTTTTTCAACTCTTCATCGATATCATTACAAGCATCCTGTAACGTATCTTCAGGTGTGACAAAGTGCCGCGCTGGATAGATATTCAAACCACCAACTGTATTGAGAATTTCCCCCGTCACCGGATCGACATAGCGAATTGCTTCAATTTCATCACCAAAAAATTCCACCCGCACGATCCGATCTTCGTAAGCAGGGCCGATTTCTACCACATCTCCGCGTACCCGAAAATTACCGCGTTTTAAGTCGATATCATTGCGACTATATTGCACCGAAACTAACTGTTTCAACATCTCCCGCTGGTCGATTTCCATTCCCACTTTGAGCGAAATTGCCGCCTTGAGATATTCGGCAGGCGTACCCAAACCATAGATACAACTAATCGATGCGACCACAATTACATGCCGATGCTCGAATAACGATCGCGTTGCCGAATGTCGTAACATATCGATCTCTTCATTAATTGCCGATGCTTTTTCAATAAAAGTATCGCTGACGGCAATATACGCTTCCGGCTGATAATAATCGTAATAAGAAACAAAATACTCGACAGCATTATGCGGGAAAAATTGCCGGAGTTCGTTGCATAATTGCGCCGCTAATGTTTTATTATGAGCTAATACTAATGTCGGTTTCTGATGCTGCGCGATCGTCGCTGCGATCGTAAAGGTTTTACCCGTACCCGTCGCACCGAGAAGGGTCTGAAACCGCTGTTGAGATTCTAACCCAGCCACAAGCTGCGCGATCGCCGCAGGTTGATCGCCAGTCGGTTTAAATGGTGCTTCTAGCTTAAATTCATTATCGTCCATGCCGCTTATCACCACCAGTTACATAGAACAAAAGACCAAATTACCAAAAATCGGTCGTTACATTCTAGCGCAGTTTGATGATAAAGGGGTAATTGTGTACCAGGCGTATCGCTCCGAAATCGGGCATTTTGCAGCGACTCACGGCTACTTTGGCGGCGACCGTTTCAGCCTGACGCGGATGAGCTGGATTAAGCCTAATTTCCTCTGGATGATGTATCGCTCCGGTTGGGGACAGAAGGATGGTCAGGATGTCGTTTTAGCGGTGAAGATTAAGCGTGAAGCCTTCGATCTAATCTTGGCTAATGCCGTCCGTTCTAGTTACAACCCCGATCTCTACCCCACCGAAAAAGACTGGAAACGCGCCGTAAGTAATTCTCACGTCAGATTGCAATGGGATCCCGACCATAGCCCGACTGGGGGAAAATTAGAGCGCAAAGCGATTCAATTGGGTTTGCGGGGGGAAATGCTGGAGTTATATGCGAGGGAGTGGATAATCTCGATTGAGGATATCTCTGAATTTGTTTGGGAGCAGCAGCAAAATCTGGTAGATTTCGATCGATTAATCGTACCGAGTGAGACGGTTTATCCCGTCACAGATGCAAAAGTCGCAGCACAACTGCAATTATCGAGCTACTACATCCCAGCCTGTTGAATTTAGCTTAATTGAAATTATTATTTTGGAAATATTGAGAGGGTGTCTGAAAAGCGTAGATCTAAATCCCCCCAACCCCCTTAAAAAGCGGATGCGCGTTCGTCGGGTCTCCCGACGGATTAGCGCACCAAGCAGGGGGAGAAAGAGTCAAAGTCCCCCTTTTTAAGGGGGATTTAGCGGCTCCCGCACGCCTTTGTTCCCCGACGGTTTAGGGAGACAAGACAGGGGGATTGACAACCTACGATAGAAGCCAATAAGACTTTTCAGACACCCTCTGAAGTATTATCGATCGTTTTTAACAAAACGAGATTTTTTGTAACCCGCATGTAATAATCGCTTGTTGAATTGACGATCGACTAGAGTCGCGATCGCAAGATACAATTTAAGTAGCATTGCTATTAATCTGCCTAAATTTAGGTCATCGCACTCATGTCTCCCTCACTAGACGATTTTACCACCCTAGAACTGGCTCAAGCCCTCGCAGAACGGCTGCGAATTGCCGAAACAGATTGGCACAGGCTCAAATCTAATCGTCCCGCACGCGCGAAGGAACAGGCGGCTGCGGCGTTGGTATTTTTACTTAAAGATAACCCCGATGAGGCGTTAGCGCGATTTTCGCAAGCGGTGGGCTGGTTGGATAAGTCGATTTCGGCTCCGCCTTGTCCCTCGCATGGAGATCGTCTCGTTCGTCAGCAGACAGTGGCGAACGATATCCGTTCGTAGTTAACTATTGTCTCTTATCTCCAAACTCCAAACTCCCATCTCCGAACTTATTTAAGTACGAGCTTGCATAATTATCAAAACCAATACCAATCAACAACGAGATGGAAGTAAATTAGAGAATGCAATCGATCGTCATAACGATCGAATATCGACACGTTAGTTCTAGGTGACGATATCGATGCTAGCCTAAGTTATTGACATAACTGTTTGCAATATTGCGAACGGTATACATTCAACAATTTAGACTTAAAATGAGACTGAGAGTAATAATTTCTGTGGCGATTGCTAGTTTATTATGTTTGACGTTGGTACAATTTAATGCTGTAGCAATTACCGATTCCATAGTTTACGAACGATCGCAGCAATCGCAAATCAACTTTTTAGCACCCCTCAAAACTCTCGTCAATATCGATTCGGGGACTGGCGATTTGCAAGGCTTGACTAAAGTTGAAAATATAGTCATCGATCGACTCAAATCGATCGGTGCAGATGTTAAAACTATCGATGCCAAACCGAGTGCGGGGCGGAATGTTATTGCGACAATTAAAGGTACTGGCAAAGGTAAAATTCTGCTACTCGCCCATACCGATACTGTATTTAAGCAAGGCGGCGCGTTGGCCAGTCCATTTAAAATTGCTAATGGCAGAGCCTATGGGCTGGGAATTATGGATGATAAAGGTATCATTCTATTAGGCATCGAAGCACTCAGGATTTTGAAAGATGTGAATTTCAAGAATTTCGGTACCATTACTTTTTTAATTAATCCAGATGAAGAGAAAGGCTCATTAGGTTCGCGAGAATTAATTAAAGCAACAGCCAAAAAACACGATGTCGCATTAGTATTAGAATTTGGATCGCCGCAAGATAAAGTTACCTCATGGCGCAAAGGCATCGGGTATTATGGCATCGAAGTCAAAGGACGTAAAGCTCATGCCGGAGCCGAGCCAGAAAAAGGCTGCAACGCTCTCTTAGAAGCAGCTCACCAAACCCTGCAAATGAGCAAACTCGGCGACCCTAAAAAGCAAACGACAGTTAATTTTACCGTCCTCAATACAGGCGACAATACACCCAATACGATTCCAGATTTTGCAAAAGTCCAAGCAGATGTCCGAGTCCTCGAAGCCCAAGAATATACTCGCCTAGAACGCGATTTTACGCAATTTTCGCAGCAGAAACTATTACCCTGTACGCAAATTAAAGTAATTGCCGAAAAAGGTCGTCCGCCGTTTCCAGCCAATCCCCAGACAGATGCATTGGTCAAAAAAGCTCAAGCCATTTATCAAACCATCGGTCTCAAATTGGGCGTAGAAGGTAGCGGCGGCGGTACGGATGGGAATTATGCCGCAGCAGTCGGTACGACCACGTTAGATGCCCTGGGATTGGTCGGTGGGGGCGCACATACCAAGGATGAATATATCGAGATCGATCGCATTGCCCCTAGAATTTATTTATTAACCAAGCTATTGATAGATTTAGGGAATGGGGAATAGTAGATATAGCAATCTTGATTGAGAAGCTATCCGATCTTTTTTCTTTCTCTGCGCTCTCTGTCTTGATTTGTTAAACCGTCGGGGAACCCGACGAGCACAAATCGCTGCGCCTCTGCGGTTAAAATAAAATAGTGTTTCGGTACAAATCCAAAATCCAAAATGGTATGAGATTTCTATTTCCTAGTAATTATTTCAAACCCCAACGAGTAGATTCAGCATACACAGAGCAATGCGATCGGCTGCACAAAAGTGGCTTCGATACTTCGGTCATTTCTTTAGAAAATTTAAGTTTGGGCGCGTCTAAAATTTATCCCCCACCACATCCAGACGAAAAGCTAATTTATCGAGGTTGGATGATTTCGCCCGATGAGCATTCATTATTAGTTAATGCTGTCAGAAACACTGGTGCAGATTTATGGATCGATCGCGATGAATATCTCAGTACTCATTATTTACCCAATTGGTATCCATTACTGCAAGATCTCACGCCAGAAACTTATTGGTTTAACGTCGATGCCGATTTAAATCGTGAATTAATTAAGTTGGGATGGAACAAGTTTTTTATTAAAGATTATGTAAAATCTCTCAAAACATCGATCGGCTCGATAATTAAAGATCCTTCAGAGATCGGGCAAGTTGTCGCCGAAATGCACAAGTTTCGCGGCACGATCGAAGGTGGTATTTGTGTGAGAAAAGTTGAAGATTTTATTACCGAAACCGAGCAACGTTACTTTATTATTAACGGTCGCGCTTTTGCTGCATCAACCGCTACAAAAATTCCAGACATAGTAAAAGTATGTGCCAGCAGAATTAATAGTAAGTTTTTTTCGGTAGATATTATCGATCGCATCGATGGTTGTCAAAGAGTTGTGGAAATTGGCGACGGTCAAGTTTCGGGTTTAGTGGGTTGGAGTGTCGAGCGATTTACCGATATCTGGGCTGAATCTTTTCTGGATATTTTTACTCTAACTAGCGATCGTGTGCTATTGTCTAGCTCTAAAACTCCCCTCCTCGGAGGGGTGCCCGTAGGGCGGGGTGGGTAAGATCTACGCTTTAACCGTCCGATTTCGATCGAGCATCGCCGATCGAATCAAACTACTTTGCTCTAACTTTATAGTAGTTGAGATGTGGTTTGTGGGTAGCGGAGATCGACCCACCCCGCCTTTCAGGCACCCCTCCGAGGAGGGGATTTACATGCGGGTATTTTTTAGCTATTGAGCTATTGATTCAAAATTTGATTGGCTAATTTAGGCTCGGCGCGTCCGCCAGTTTCCTTCATCATTTGACCGACAAAGAAGCCTAAAAGCTTGGTTTTTCCAGCTTTATATTGTTCTAACTCTTTCGGATTAGCCGCCAGAATTGTATCGACAATTTTCGCCAATTCTGCCGGATCGGAAATCGAAATTAAGCCTTTACTTTCGACTAACTTTTGTACCGAACCGCCACTCTCAAATAATTCAGGGAGAATTTCTTTAGCAATTTTGCCATTAATTGTCCCTTTATCGATCAGTCCGATTAATTCGGCTAAAACAGTCGGTGTCAGGGCGATTTCGGTAATGCCGACTTTTTGCGTTTTCAGATAGGCGGTAATGTCACCCATCACCCAGTTAGCCGCTTGCTTGATATCTGCACCCGCAGCAATTGTGGCTTCGAGATATTCGGCAACAGATCGATCGTCGGTCAAGACTCGCGTATCATAGGCGGATAAGCCTAATTCTGTTTGATAGCGGTGGCGTTTTTCAACTGGTAATTCGGGTAATTCTGCTTTCCATGCTGCTTTTTGACTGTCTGCCAAAATCATTGGTGTCAGATCTGGTTCGGGGAAATAACGATAGTCGCTCGAACCTTCTTTGCTCCGCATACTAATCGTGCGTTGCGTGCCTTCTTCCCATAATCTAGTTTCTTGGAAAATTGGCTCGTTATTACCAATCGCGGCAATCTGTCTTTCGATTTCGTAATCGATCGCGCGGTGAATGGCACTAAAGGAGTTCATATTCTTGATCTCCACCTTAACCCCAAACTCGACCCGACCCACAGGACGCACGGAAATATTTACATCGCACCGGAGGGAGCCTTCTTGCATATTCCCATCGCCTACGCCCAGATAGCGGATGATCCGGCGAATTTCTTGGGCGTATTCAGCCGCTTCAATGCCAGTCCGAAGATCGGGTTCGGAGACAATTTCGCATAAAGGTACGCCAGTCCGATTGTAATCTACCAGCGAGTGAGTGGAGCCAGATAACCGGTCGCTACCGCCATGCACGAGCTTACCCGCATCTTCTTCCATGTGCATCCGGGTGATGCCGATTTTCTTGCGAGTAGCAACGCCAGCATCATCGAGAATTTCGATTTCTACCCAACCATGCTCGGCAATGGGAAGATCGAATTGGGTGATTTGGTAGTTTTTGGGTAAGTCGGGATAAAAATATTGCTTGCGATCGAACTTACTATAAGCCGCAATCTGACAATTAAGAGCCAAACCCGCTTTCACAGCATACTCATATACCTTCTCATTCAGTACTGGCAGCACTCCTGGCATTGCCGTACAGACAGGGCAAATATTGTGGTTGGGAATCGCACCAAATTCGGTAGAACAGTTACAAAAAATCTTGGTAGCAGTATTGAGTTGACAGTGAGTTTCTAACCCAATTACGGCTTCATACTGGATTTTAGTCGGGGTAGCTACGGTCATGCGGCTATAAAAATTAGTGTAGAGCGATATCTATTTACATTGTATCGCCCAACTATCCATCATTCAGCAGGTAGTAGCGACAAAATTTGGTAAGGACGTTTGCCCCAATAACTTCCCGGTGCAAAACTGGCTTCTTTTACACCAGTACTAGATTGCGCGCCGATAAATTTTTTCGACTTCACATCGGTAATAATGCCCATATGTACGGAGGCACCTTTGACAGAAGTAAAGATAATAACATCACCGACGATTGGCAATTTGGTAGGCGAGAAATCAGGATCGCGTAAATACTCATCCGCCATCCGATAATCGTAGCCTTCAAACACCCGATTATAAACGGCATAGACAAAATGGGAGCAGTCAACGCCATTTTTATCTTTACCCCCATATCGATAGCGGGTACCTCGCCAAGATTTAGCTTCAGCCGCCACAGTAGTCAGATCTTCTGATGTTAATAACTCGTCAGCATAATTTGTGGTATTGGCACTAGCAGGCAAAATTGCCGCATAAATCACCACAGCACAGACTAGAATTTTTCGGTACATAAGTATCTCGATCGCATAGTAGATGGTGTTTCCCACCCGACGACGACGTACTTAATGTTTGACAGGAACAAACACTATCGAGTTCCTAACTTTAAATTAGCGCGATCGGGTGGATTTAAAACTGTTGCACTCTTACAGTTAAATTACCCACATTTATGACGATTTCGATCGTTCATCGATTTTCCCAGATCTACACCGCTATTTTATACTCGACGACATCAAGCAATTTTGGATTTTGGATTGAAAATTATCTCCCCCAGTCTCCTTTGTCCCCCAGTCCCGTCCCGTCACTTCTGAGTCCGAAAGCTGTAGAAAGCGTAAATATCAAAGAGCGCGCCGACGAATCCGCACACTATCCCGATGGTTAACATCCCTTGGAAGGCACAGCCGCCGCCAAAGGTATCGAGGAAAGCTAGTAACATGTTAGTGGTAATTTGCCCGATCTCGCTGATGCCTGGAATGCAAGTTAGCAACCAAGTTCCAGCCAGCGAGCCAGATACGATCGAGATCGGTGCGAAAAAACTCAAGATCGTAGCCAGAGATAGAGAACGTAGTAAGTTTGATGACACGATCGTAAAACCTCACCCGCCTAGTGGCTGAAAGAACTATCTTGGAAAAAGTGCTCTACTTGGGGAAACCCCAAGACTGCACTTTCCGCTGTCTTGAAAAGGTGCTCTACTTGGGGAAACCCCAAGACCGGATTTTCCGCTGTCTGATAAGTTGCACCAGATCTAGCACATCCACATATCATAAATTAGGAATCTGTCGATACTCTAAATCTGTGAGAAATCTTAAAATATCATTAAACTTTTTGACGATCGCGTAAAAAATTACATCTGGTGCGTACAACCCAGACCGAATCTGGGATTTACCGATCGCGCTTCGTAGGTGACGATCGCGATGGCGATCCTCAAGATCGCGCATTTTAATGCACGTTTGTGTACCTTAAACCGTTATTCAGCCGCCTTTTCCTGCTTCACCTCGATGGCTGAGTGTCGATCGAACTCTTGTTAACGAGATCGCAAACAGACCGTTACAATTAAGTAAGGAATACAAACAACCTCCCAATTTATGAGAGAGTCAATGAGACTCTTCTCACAAAGTTTTGTGAAGATTGGGGTAATCTTGAAGCATAGCAACGCGCAACTTTTTACAGAACTACCTTGACGATCGTAGGCAACTACCAGACTCGTACATCCAACGCCATGGGGAACCAACACTCACCACAGGATACCAATTTACTGCGGCAAGTCTTTACTAACATTCAGCCCGATAGTTGTCCGAAACACTACAATTTTCACATGCACACCCATTGCTCGGATGGGAAACTGACCCCCGAAGATCTGATGGTGCAAGCTGTTGAAATCGGCTTGCAGGGGATAGCAATTACCGATCATCATAGTGTGGCTGGTTATTTTCGCGCCCAGCAATGGCTGGAAACACAAGCAATCGACTCGCTGCAATTGTGGACGGGAATTGAAATTACGGCGTATCTACCCCCCGTGGACGTACATATCCTGGGCTATGGCTTCGATCCTCTCGATCCGAATCTGGCTCCCTATCTGACAGGAAGAGAACCCAGAGGCGCGGATGCTCGCGCCGAACGTGTCATCGCCGCGCTGCATCATGCGGGTGCAATTGTCGTATTAGCACACCCTTCTCGGTACCGTCGCTCTCCCGAAGAACTCATTCCTACAGCGGTATCGTTGGGAATCGATGGTGTCGAGACTTATTATGCTTACAATAATCCCAATCCTTGGATTCCTAGTTTCGAGCAGACGGAAACCGTCAAACGCTTAGGAAATAGTTACAATTTGCTGCACACTTGCGGTACCGATACTCACGGGTTGAATTTATTGCAGCGGTTGTAGGTTGATTGACGCAAAAACATAGGTGCTTGCCACTAATCTCTTCAGTCCATAGCCTAGCAAAGTTATGAGTGCTGGATCGATACAACGTACTAAATTTAACAGCAGTATCCGTACGGGAGATCGCGACGATCGGATGAAAATGGCTGAGTCTCAAGGACGATTGTCAGCGACTGAGATCGTTGCGAGTAACAGATCGCGAGCCGATCGAACCCCAGCTACGTAAAAACGCTAATTGCCAATCCGATCGCGATTGTTTATGATAGTTTACTAGGGATATTATACCTCTATTGAATTAGATGTCTTTAAATTCGACTAAGCCTTTCAATGGTCAAGCTTCAAGTATGGATGCAAACTCTATACGTGGATTGCTCGAAATGACACAGCCACAAGATCCAGATACCGAAAGATTGGAACTCAGAGCGGACAATGACGCTAGTCATGGGTTGTCAATTCCGCTAACGCTGACTTTACCAACCGTTGGTGGAGCCGCTCACTTAGAGAGTCGGAGCGACTTACCCTCAGAAGATATTCGGGTAGCCGCACTCAAAGCCACTCTAGAGCGACATCGCGGCGAACGCCAAATCGTTTTATTACAAGATTTTCCCGATCCTGATGCTTTATCTGGTGCGTGGGCATATCAACTCATTGCAAAGCAGTATGGGATTAATTGCGATCTAGTTTATGCTGGTGCCCTCAGCCATCAAGAAAACATCGCCCTCGTCAAACTGACAGGACTACCGACTAAAAAGATTTCCACTGCCAACCTTAAAGACAAAGACTTAGCCAACTATCAAGGCTGCGTCTTAATCGATAACCAAGGTACCACCTGTCAACTCTTAGAACCAGTCCGTCAAGCAGGCATCCCGATCGTCGTTATTATCGACCATCATAGCCTCCAAGAAGATCTCAACGCCGAATTTGTCGATATTCGTCCTTCCACTCGCGCCACCGCCACCATCCTCACCCAATACCTGCAAGCCGGATTGCTCAAGCTCGATAGCAGTATCAGCGAACATGTCAAATGTGCCACCGCACTGATGCACGGTTTACGTTCCGATACCAATCGCCTGATGCAAGCGCAGGAAGAAGACTTTCTCGCCGCTGGTTACCTGAGCCGCTTTTATGACGCACAGTTACTCAACGCCGTCCTTCAAGTATACCGATCGAAACGAGTCATGGAAGTGATTCAACGATCGCTCACCAATCGGGTGGTACAAAATAACTTCTCGATCGCGGGTGTCGGCTACTTACGCTACGAAGATCGCGATGCGATTCCCCAAGCCGCTGACTTTTTAGTCACCGAAGAAAACGTCCACACGGCGGTTGTATACGGCATCGTCCGCGATGAGGATGATGAAGTCGAATTAGTGATTGGATCGCTCCGTACGTCCAAATTAACCCTCGATCCTGACGAATTTATCAAGGAAGCATTCGGTAAAAATAGCGAAGGACGATTTTTCGGTGGCGGACGGTTCACCGCTGGCGGATTCGAGATTCCCGTCGGGTTCTTGTGCGGGTTTAATGACAACACCGAATTTTCTAAAATGAAGTGGGAAGTCTTCGACAACCAAATCAAGCAGAAGTTACTCAGATTAGTCAATCCAACAGACAGTTATTAACTTAACGATCCCGTTTGGCATAAGCTGTCAGACATTTAAATCACATACTAGATTTTTTGAAAGCGGGGAGGGGGGAGCGGGGAGCGGGGAGCGAAAAGTGCGTTCTTGGGCGCGAGCTTTGTGGGGGAAGCTTCCCTCACAAAGCTCGCTTGGTTCCCCCTGCTTGGGTATGGGTCACGGATGGGGAACCCATCCGACCCAACTCCGCAAGTAGAGCACCATTTCAAGAGAAGAGGTAAGTAAATTAAATGACTAACAGCTTAGATAAAATGCGATTTTCTGTCAGTATTTTTCTTGTCTTGGATGAAACCACCCTGCAAACCCACTTGGAAAGGGGGTTGGGTGATTTACCCACTACAAACGGAGCAATCAAACTTTCCGAACATCCTCATTAGGTAAAGAAAAAGGATTGGGGCGCGTTGGCACGAATTTCAAAGCTGTTGAGATAGCCAACCGGATCGCTCGGATCGAAGGATTTGCCATCGATAAAAGCGGTACTCGGTTCGATCTTATAATCCTCTGCCGGACATTCAATGCCCATCTCGGCGGCAATTTCGCGATACAAGTCCGTTCTCCAGGCTTGACGAGCGATCTCCTCCGCGTTTTTGGGGAATTCGGCGATCTGCCCCCAGCGGGCTGCCTGGGTCATCAGCCACAGGCTTTGCGACTGCCACATGAAGGTGGAGTGGTCGTGGGGAATCGTCGCACTGGGCAGATCGAAGAACAGGGTTGTCTCTGGGCTATTGGTAATCCGGGGCTGGTTGTCAAATCCGCCGTAGTTGAAGTTGCCCACTATGCCAGGGCGCGTATATTTGATATTTGCGCCAGTAAAAGAGCGTTGGGAAATAATGGTGGCGACTTCTTCCCGATTGGCAGGATTGCCGCAATATTGACAGGCTTCGATCGTCGCTTTGACTAGCGATCGATAGGTCTTGGGATAGTCCTCAATGAATGATTCTCGCACGGCGAGGACGCGATCGGGGTGTCCCTGCCAGATTTCTCGCCCCTGAATAAAAGTAAAGCCAATCCCTTCATTCCCCGCAATGGCGCGGGTATTCCACGGTTCAGCCACCATATAAGCTTGCATCGCGCCGATCCGCGTATTGCTGACCATTTGCGGCGGTGGTGTAATAATCAGCCGCAGTTGCTTCAAAGGGTCGATGCCCACTGCTGCCACCAAATAGCGGATAAAGTATTCGTAGATCGAAGAACTCAGCACCACCGCCCAAACCCGCTCGTCGATGGGCGATTTTTCCCAATAGTTCCGCAAATCGCGACCAAACGCATCCAAATTTCCGCCATAGGTGTGCCAGGGTCTAACCCCACCCTCCCAGAGTTGACGATTCATCGTCAGGGCATTGCCGTGGCGGTGAATCGTCATCGCAGCGCACAGGGGATAGCGTCGTGCCCCTTCGGCCCCCGTGCGGGCATTGGTGACAGCCCCAGACACTACGGGAGAAGCATCCAATCGCCCAAATATAATCCCATCGCGGGAATTGCCCCAGCTCGCTTCCCGACTAAGAGTGACATTTAATCCATATTTACGAAAGAAGCCTTTTTCCCAAGCGACAGCGAATGGAGCGCAATCATTGACGGGCACATAGCCCACCGTCAGGTTGGGCTTCTCTAGACTGGCAGGGTCGATAATTGGCTGCATTGCCAGAGCTGCTGCTGTCAACCCCACTGGATTGCGCGAGAACTGTTGACTACAGCTAGAAAATGCGATCGCGGAAGTAGCAGCACCCATCCCTTGCAGTAAAGCTCGCCTAGTCCACAGTGTCTCCATCAGAGTCTCCAAAGTTCATAAGAACATTACATGGTTTAAATCCTCATCTTAAAACCCAATTAATAATTATTAATTATTAATTACTAATTAATCTAAGAGCGTGTGGGACGGCGGGTGACGATCGCTTGCAAGGTAGCCAGGGCGTAATCCAAAATCAGCCCCGTTAACCCGATCACAAATATCGCTAAAAACACCGCACTTACATTCAAGCGATTCCACTCATCCCAGACAAAAAAGCCAATCCCAACGCCCCCTGTGAGCATTTCCACTGCCACAATTACCAACCAAGCAATCCCCATACTAATGCGTAATCCGGTGAAGATGTAGGGCAAAGTAGCAGGCAAGATCACCTTGGTGAGTTGTTTCCAGCGGGGCATTTCTAAGACCTGTGCTACCTCCAAATACTCCTTAGGTACATTGCGGACACCCTCGGCTGTATTAATGATCGTAGACCAAAGCGAGGTAATAAAAATCACAAAAATTGCTGAAGGTTCCGCCGCATTAAAAATCGCTAGGGCAATCGGCAACCACACCAGGGGAGAAACGGGCTTAAAGACTTGAATCAGCGGATTTAGGGCGAGCCAAGCATATCGCGATAATCCAATCCAGATCCCCACCGGAATGGCGACTACCGCCCCCAGCAAAAAACCAATACAAACTCGGCGCAAACTAGCCAACAGCAACCATCCCAGCCCAATGTCCCCAGGGCCGCGATAAGCGAACGGGTGCAAAATAGAATCTAAATTCTTGAGCAGTGCCTCTGGCGGCGTGGGCATCATTTCCTGCCGGAACAGGGCAATCAGCCACCATACCACGATTACCCCTGCAAACCCAGCGATCGGCAAGAGGATATTGGCTCTAAATAAACCCCGAAAACGCTTCTCGATCGAAGCATTGGTACGCGAAACTAGACTCATTAAAATCATTTAGTGGTAGCACCTTATTTCAAAAAAGAGCTTGGTTCCGGTGCATTGGGGAAGCGATCTGGCAATCGCTTACTTTGTCTCCAAATAGTAACGATCGAGTCGTAAAAACTACCTCATGCAATGTTTTCCGATTCTTATTATCCGCTAGGTCGAGCATTTTTCTCCGCAAATAGGAGAAAACGGATGGTTTAAACCCGTCGCTGTATACTCATTCTAACGATCGTAAAAATTTGCGGGTATTTAGAGATGGGTAGCATTAGCGATCGTGGAACCGAGTAAAGAGATGGTATAATGGCTCCGCCATAATAACCCGTTTGTAAATTCTATGTCCGTTTCTGCGGTTTTGCCAGCATTATTGGTCTTAGCAGATGGTACAACCTACCCTGGTTGGTCATTTGGCGCGATGGGTACGACCATTGGCGAAGTTGTCTTCAATACGGGGATGACTGGTTATCAGGAAGTACTCACAGATCCTAGCTATAGCGGTCAAATTGTCGTATTTACCTATCCAGAAATAGGTAATACAGGAGTCAATCCCGATGACGATGAATCGGCAGCTCCCCACGTTCGGGGGGCGATCGCCCGGAATGTCTGCTATCGTCCTAGTAACTGGCGATCGACAGCTTCGCTCCCAAAATATCTCGAACATCACGATATTCCAGGAATTTATGGGATCGATACTCGCGCGCTGACTCGCAAATTGCGATCGGCTGGAGCCATGAATGGGGCAATTTCGACAGAAGTTCTCGACCCAGTAGAATTGCTCAATCTCGTGAAATCGGCACCGAGGATGGCAGGATTGAACTTGGTTGATAATGTGACCACTGCAACCACCTACGAATGGTCGCAACCGAGCGAACCAATGTGGGAATTTAAGCCAGAATCGACGGATAATAACAGCGCACCCCTCACAGTCGTTGCCTTAGATTTTGGGGTAAAACGGAACATCCTCAAACGGTTGGCAAGCCACGGTTGTCGAGTAATTGTCGTTCCCGCCGATACCTCAGCCGCCGAAATTCTCAAGCACAATCCCGACGGGATCTTCCTCTCCAATGGCCCAGGCGACCCCGCCGCTGTCACGGGAGGGATCGCAACTACTAAGGAGTTATTAGCCGCTAACAAGCCGATTTTCGGCATCTGTATGGGTCATCAAATCCTCGGTCTATCTTTGGGTGCGGAAACCTTCAAACTCAAATTCGGACATCGCGGACTCAACCAACCAGCCGGACTCACCCAAACGGTAGAAATTACCAGTCAAAATCATGGATTTGCGATCGCGGCTGAATCTTTAGGAGCAGATATCGAAATTACCCATCTCAATTTAAACGATCGGACGATTGCAGGTCTACAACATAAAACTCTTCCCTGTTTCTCCGTTCAATATCACCCCGAAGCCAGTCCCGGCCCTCATGATGCCGACTACCTGTTTGGTAAGTTTGTCAAGCAAATGCGCCAGAGGTTGGAGATGGGAGCGGGGAGTAAGGAGTAAGGAGATTTTGGATTTTGGATTGTAAGTCTCCCCGTCCCCCCGTCCCCCCCTCTCCCCGTCTTCCCCTCTCCGAACTCCACGCTCCCCGCTCCCATCTCTCCCAAAAGAAAGTTGACAAGATGACCGGAAATTGGGAAAGATCCAGAGTAGCGTTATCATTCGATCTCGATCGACAATGGATTATTTATTCAAGTAAAACTGTAAGGAGGCTATTATCGCTGAACCACTATCTCTAACCGTGAGTCTCCGAGGCACTCGCGAAGTCAAAGACCATTATCAATTATTCCGCCTGACTGGATTATTGGACGCATTTTCCGAGCCGACATTCAGGAAAGTGATGGATAAATGTATTGAAGAAGGCCCCGGAAACCTGATTTTAGACCTATCTAAAATCGACTTTGTCGATAGTTCTGGACTCGGTGCGCTAGTCCAACTAGTCAAAAAAGCTCAAAGTGTCGAAGGAACTGTACAAATAGTCACAAATGCGCGGGTAACACAAACCGTCAAACTCGTAAGGCTAGAGCAGTTTCTATCGCTTCAGACATCTGTCGATGCAGCATTGGCACGAATTGAGCCTGGAGCAAAGTAACCATTGGGGATCGAAAATTACTCAGATCTTCATGGTAATGTCGATCGTGAGCGTTAAGGTTTATGTATGCGGTCGGAATTTTTTGCAAATTCGTGCCGATTACCTCCACCTTAACCCATGAATTGACAAAGCTCGACTGCCAAAACCGCAGCACGTCCCGTTATTGGACTGGCTGCTAAGTTTGATGTCAAATTGTTGGCATTTTAACTAGTTTCGAGAAATGTTGATAAAATTGGGAAGTTGAGGTCAAAATTTTCTAGCTATTTTAGATTCAGATATTGTCGTGGGTGAAACAGAGCTACCACAAAGCTGGCAACAGCTAAATAATTTAGCTATCCACCCCGATCGCGTGTCACAACTGTCCCCATCAGCTCTCGCATATTTAGGAGATGCAGTGTACGAACTTTACGTTCGCACGCAGTTTTTGTATCCGCCCAAGCGGTCTCATGCCTATCATCAGCAAGTTGTCGCTCAAGTCCGTGCTGAAGCGCAGTCTAGTCATTTGCAACGACTATTACCCTATCTGAGTGAGATCGAATTGGATACGATCCGGCGCGGTCGAAATGCAGCAAATGGTCGCCCTCGTCGCCTCGATCCCGAAGTTTATCAGCAAGCTACTAGTTTTGAGACTTTAATCGGTTATCTTTACATTACCAATCCCCCTCGGCTCGCGGAGTTATTTGCCTTGCTCCAGTTCGATCCGACTCCAGCCACATAATTTTTACGAATACATATGATATCTAAACCTCGTCGCTCTGGTGGCGGTAAACCTTCCCCACGCCAGGGAAATCGTGATGGTGGTGGGGATCGCGATTTTCGCCCCAGCCGCAATTCTGAAGGTAGATCCGTCAGCTCCGACAAATATCGCCCAGCGGGAGACGCACCCCGTCGCCGCGAAGATGGCGACTCAGGTAATCGCGATCGTCGTCCGCGCAAAACTGATGGCGCAAATAACTTCGATCGCGATCGCAGCTATCGCCCTCGCGATGCCGAAGGTGGATCGAGTTTCGACCGCCCCAAGCCGAATAATTTTGCCCGCCCCGATAAATCCCGCGAGGAGCGAAAAGATTGGGGCGTACCGCGTCCGAAATCTAGCAGTTTTAAGCCCCGTGAAGACGCTTATAAGCCCCGTAGAGATGATGGCGATAGTTGGGGTGGGAATGGCTCCGATCGCGGACGCAGCGATCGTCAAGATCGTCCCAACTTCAATCGCGAAGATCGATCCTCCAGTTTTGGAGATCGCCGTCGCGACGGTGGTGGAGCCGATCGCAATGAGAATCGATCCTCTAGTTTTGGAGATCGCCGTCGCGAAGATCGTCCCCCCACCGGGGATCGTCGTTTTAGCAACAACCGCAACGATAACGCAGGCAAATCAGATCGTCCCGCTTACAGTCGCAATAATCGCGGCGGCTGGCAAGATCCCCCCGCACCAGAAATCGCCGAAGAAGAAGTTACCGATTACTTATACGGCAAACATTCGGTCTTTACCGCGATCGAAAACGAACGCCAAATCAATCGGATCTGGGTATTATCCAAACTCCGCCACCATCCTGCCTTTTTTACCCTCATCGATCGCGCCAAAGCTAATGGTACCGTCGTCGATGAAGTCGATGCCCAACGCCTGAGCTATATGGCAAGCGGTGGCAATCATCAGGGGATCGTCGCACAAGTCGCACCTCACGACTACCTAGAAATCGAAGAACTAATTACCCGCGCGCTAGCTGCTTCAGACTCACCCATTATCGTCGTCGCCGATGGCATTACCGATCCCCAAAATCTCGGATCGATCGTCCGCAGTGCCGAAGCCTTGGGAGCGCAAGGTGTGGTCATTCCCCAGCGGCGTGCCGTCGGGATTACTTCTACCGTCTTAAAAGTCGCCGCCGGAGCTTTAGAGCATCTCCCCGTCGCTCGTGTGGTCAATCTCAGCCGCGCATTGGGACAACTCAAAGATGCTGGCTTCTGGATTTATGGCACCACTGCTGATGCCGAACAAGCCATCTATACCGTCGATTTTAGCGAGCGTCGTCCGATCGTGCTTGCGATTGGTTCTGAAGGCGATGGACTCAGCTTGCTCACTCAAAAAGGTTGCGACCACTTAGTTTCGATTCCACTAACTGGCAAAACTCCCAGTCTGAATGCTGCTAATGCCGCCTCGATGTGTCTATACGAAATATCGCGCCAGCGTTTGTCAAATATGTTACGACTCTCTGAGCGTTAAGCGAGTATTTTGGGATTATTTAAGATCTAACCCTTAATATGCTCCACGTCCATCAACTTATAAACCTCCTTTGAATCAGCGGAATCTAAACCAATGAATATTCAAGATATCTGGAGCAGCGCGCTCCATCTGATGGGACAAGCCTGGTGGGTCGAAGTCACCACCGAACGACCTCACTGCACCTATTATTTTGGGCCGTTTGGCACCGCAGTAGAAGCCGATGAAGCCAAGGCTGGTTATATTGAGGACTTAGAGAGTGAATTTGCCCAAGGTATTCAGGTAGCCATCAAACGCTGTAAACCAGCCCAAATGACGATCGATTATGAAGAATCCACCACGGATAGTAGTAGTTATCAGTCGATCGATAAAACTTCCATGAGCGGTCAATTCGGCTAAAATCGTGCGATCTCAGCACGGACAGATGCTCGTAGAATGAGCATCTGTCCGTGCTGTTTTTTAGCTTTACTTATTACTTATTACTCCCCGCTCCCCGCTCCCCGCTCCCCCCTCATCTACTAACTTTCGCCCGAAAGATTGGCTTGTCAGCTTGTCGATAGCCGACGTACCTCACCGTCACTAATTCCGCTGTAGTTGCAGTTCCTTCAATAAGTTGATGCCAACGCGGATCGTAGGGGATTATAGCACCAACCTCACCAATTACAGTTACACCCCAATCGCTAATCAATCGATCGATCGACTGTACGAGTGGAAATAATTTACTCGCCGGAAAATTAGGATTATTTTCAGCGGCATATTTAGCAGTCGGAAAGTAGGTTAAAAAAGACTCTAATGTTTGTAAACTTGTAGCTCGAAATTCGGCGGCAAGCGTTGTTTGTTGCTGTTGAAATTGGTGCTGGAGATATTGATATTCTTGTTTGAGCGTTGCTAATTCCCGATCGTTATCTCCGCCGTTGGCGGAGCCTCTCTGCTGAGGCAGACGCTTCGCGAACGGAACGAGAATCGAACCCGATCCAAAAGTCGCGATGAGTTCGCCGATACTTATTTGTAAAACACTGCTAATTTTAACTAATGTTTGCCAGCGTAATGTGTCGAGGTTTCCCGATCGCAGTTTGCCAATCGTCCTTGCCGAAGTTCCGGTCGATCGGGATAGTTGCCTAAAGCTATTAATGCCGACTTTGTGCATTAATGCTTGCAATTGTAATGTGCGATCTGGCAGTCGATCGTTAGTCATGCGCTTTTATCACTCAATACTAACTATGCAAGCAAGTAGGGGCAATGTCTTGTCGGTTTTTTATTCGGAGATTCCCTCCGAATAAAACCGCCGCTTCATGAATTGCCCATACTATCCACTATTCACTATCCACTAAATACTACTACGTCCCAATCGCAAGATGTGAGTAAATTATTGTTCTAATAAACTTCTGAGCATCCAGGCAGTTTTTTCGTGTAATTGTAACCGTTGCGTGAGAAGATCGGCAGTCGGTTCGTCGCTAGCTTTTTCCGCACTCACATAGATCGATCGAGCAGTCCGACAAACAGCTTCTTGTCCTTCTACGAGCAGTTTTATCATCTCTGTGGCTTTGGGAACGCTAGTTGTTTCGGGGATGGAACTTAACTTAGCATATTCACTATAACTGCCAGGAGCGATAAAGCCTAATGCGCGAATTCGCTCGGCAATTAGATCTACAGCTAGGGCTAATTCGGTATACTGAGTTTCAAACATTAGATGGAGCGTTTGAAACATCGGCCCAGTTACATTCCAATGAAAGTAATGAGTCTTTAAATATAAAGTATAAGTATCTGCCAATAGCCGCGACAATCCATCTGCAATTTCTTTACGAGTATCTGCATCGATTCCAATATCTACTTGCATCATGGTTGTTGGTTCTCCTGAAAATGTCTACCAATTATTAGTTATATTCTACTAAGTATTCTCGATCGACTACTATAGAGATCCAAACACTTTACAAATAGCATTGAGTTGCGCTAGAAAGTAGCCGATTCAATAATTTAACTTTAGATTTCCCACTCCCCACGCTCAACGGGTGTCTGAAAAGCGTAGATCTAAATCCCCCCAGCCCCCTTGAAAAGGGGGCGCAAGAATCAAAGTCTCCCTTTTCAAGGGGGATTTAGATCTACGATCGAAGCCAATAGTACTTTTTAACTCCCCACGCTCATGCCCCAAATTACTGGTACCACAAAATTATTAGGTGTCATCGGCAATCCGATCGCGCATTCACTCTCGCCAGTCATCCATAATGCCGCGATCGAGCATTTGGGTTTAGACTACTTCTATGTGCCCTTTCTCGTCAAGCCAGCAGATCTGGCAACCGCTCTAGATGGACTCGCCAGCATTGGCGTAGTCGGCTGTAGCGTGACGATTCCCCACAAGCAGGCAATTATCCCCCTACTTGCTAATATTACCCCGCTAGCGAGGGCTGTAGGTGCCGTAAATACGATCTGGCATACTCCCGCAGGTTGGCAAGGTACCAATACTGATGTGGCAGGATTTGTGAGTCCCCTGATGGCGATGGATCGCGATTGGAGTCAAACAACGGCGATCGTGTTGGGAAATGGCGGTGCGGCGCGGGCGGTAGTGGCGGGGTGCCACCAGTTAGGATGTAGCAAAATTCAGGTATTCGGCAGAGATATTGACAAATTAGCCGAGTTCCGATCGAGTTGGCAAGAAATTCAATTGCGAGTTACCAATTCCGACACCCCGACATCTGTTATTGTTAGCACTCATCGCTGGGATGAGTTACCAGATTTTATAGATCGCGAGGATTTATTAATTATTAATTGTACGCCGATCGGGATGCACCCCCAGCTCGATGCTAGTCCGATCGATGCCGAAATTTTCGCTAAAGTGGGAGCTAACGCCATTGCTTACGATCTTATTTATACACCTCGCCCGACTAAGTTTCTGCAATTAGCCGCACAGCGGGGATTCACCGCGATCGATGGTACGGAAATGCTCGTGCAGCAGGGCGCGATGGCGTTTGAGTTGTGGTTGCAACAACCCGCTCCCGTAGCAATTATGCATCAGGCTCTACTGGCATATTTAGCCGCTAGGCACTAATTTTGGACGGGGGGACTGGGAGAAGCGCGAGCCGCAAAATCCAAAATCTAAGGAGATCGAGATCGCTAAATTTTAGGATTTAAATCACAGTTGAGTGCAGGGGAGATGGCTAAGATAGAACTAACCGTCCGATTTAAACCACCCCTGTTTGCTTTCTTAACTTTTAACACTTAGGCTCTCTTCAGCTTACTTCTGCACGAGCAGAGGCTTCGTTAGGTACGATCGGTTGAACGATCGTACCGAGCGAATGCGAAGTGTCAACTCCCCTTTTTCCCACTTCACTATAGATTGGTTACTCACATCTTGCACCAGTATAAACAACCGGAGCTTGCGCGTCGTCTAACGACGAGCGAAATAGCCTCAAAACTTACTCCTAAGTACTATTCACCATCCACTAAAACACTACTATCTATGTCTTAATGCAAGATGTGAGGTTACTTAATCGCCTCTAATTTCCGCATCACAGAATCGTAGCCAGCAGGGTTATTTTGCTCTTGGAATAGCTTTGCTGCCGTTTTCAAATCTTCAGTAGCAGCCGGATTTGCTTTGAGCTGGGCATGAAGCAACCCGCGATTGCTGTATGCTAGCGCGTAATTGGGTTGCAAGCGAATTGCCGCATTATAATCAGCCAGTGCTTGCTGATATTTTTTTAATCGCGTTTGGCTGATGCCCCGATTGAAGTAAATTTCGGCATTATTCGGTGCGATTGCGATGCCGCGATCGTAGTCTAGCAGTGCTTTAGCATAGTCACCACCCACATAAAAAGCAATTCCCCGATTGAGATAAGCAGTAGTATATTCGGGTTTGAGTCGGATGGCTGCGCTATAGTCGGCGATCGCGGCTTGACGATTGTTATTATTAAAATACAGAATCCCGCGATTGTTATAAGCTTCAGCTAGCTGCGGATCGAGCTTAATGGCGGTAGTATAGTCGGCGATTGCTTTATTGCGCTCGCCACTTTGAGAGTAACCGATCGCGCGATTGAAGTAGCCAATTGCCTCAGATGGCTGGAGACTGACGATGCGATCGTAGTCGCCGAGCGCGCCTGCGGTATTACCCAGATTATTTTTCGCGATCGCACGGTTGAGATAAGCACTAGTTTGATTGGGTTTGAGTTGAATTACCCGATCGTAATCGGCAATTGCTCCTTGGTAGTCGCCCAGGGCATTTTTGGCTTTGGCTCTCCCATAGTAAGCATTTGCATAATTGGGGCTGAGGACGATCGTTGCATTATAATCGGCAATTGCTCCTTGCTTATCGCCCAAATCGAGCTTTGCCAAACCGCGATTGTAGTAAGCATCGACATTTTTAGGACTCAATTGCATTGCCCGGTTATAGCTAGCAATCGCACCTTGCTTATCGCCATTTTGCGCCAAGAGGATGCCTTTCCCGATTAATAACTGCGGATCTTGGGGTTTAATCTCACTAGCGGCTTGTAGGTCGGCGATTGCGCCCGATTTATCTCCCGTATTCAACCGCGCAAACCCGCGATTGGCATAGGATTCAAAAAATCTGGGATTGATGTTAATCGCTTTGCTATAGTCAGCAATCGCGCCAGAATTATCGCCATTCAAGCCCTTGATAATCCCCCGATTATTATACGCATCGACAAAATTCGGCTGCAACTGAATCGCCCGATCGAAATCGGCGAGTGCGCCGTTGCGATCTTGACTTTTATAGCGACGCATTGCCCGATCGTAATACGCTCTGGCAGTTGTGGGTGCTTTAGCGGGAGTTTTTTTGACGTTCTGTCGCTCGGTGGCTGCGGTTGGTTCTTTTGCTTTAGCGACAACCTGCGCCGATGGCAATAATATTAATGTTGCCAATAATCCTAACGCGATCGGTGGGAGCGGAATCTGTTGACTCCACCATCTAGCAGTGACTTGTCGAGAATGTTGAATTTTCATTATTAAAATTAGTTTAAATTAACGTCAGTCGATCGCCATAAGTAGTGCTGGAGGGGTATTGACTCACATCTTGCACCAGTACATAAAAACAGACTCAAAACTTACTCCTAAGTACTAAAACTATCCACTATCCACTAAAACACTAGTAACTTTGTTTTGATGCAAGATGTGAGTTGACTAACATCCGATCGCCATTAGTTATTATGAAGCTACCCACTGCACCATCTTTGCTTAGGGATCTGATGGCGAAATAATTATTGATGTTATCTATTGGGATCTTAACAAATATGTTGAGTTTTCGAGATTATCGCTGCTAATTTCTTAGCTAGCATTTATAGATACATCTTCTATAACTTCCTGCTAACAAGGCTTTTGAGGCTTTGCCTACTTGTAGGCTAATTAATTACAATTGCCGATTCGATGTCTGCTTTTATACTTTGCTCGGATAGAAAAAAGTGGTTTTACTCACAGCTTGCACCAGTACATCAAAACTGATGAAACTTCCTCCTAACGGAGATCGACTGAATTGGCGATCGCGAGGGGATCTAATTCTTCAGAAACTCTGGCGATGTGGCCGATCGCATCGGTGCTGCTGTTGGGCGATCGAGATGGCATGAGATCGATCTCGCGCCCCTAATTTGTGCAACATGGCATGAATGTGAACTCGGACAGTTGCAGGGGCAATATAAAGGCTGTCAGCGATATCTCGATCGATCTTTCTGGCAACAAGCTTCTAATCCGCTCATTCTTGGCAAACCGACATCTAGTAAGACCAAATCAAAGGGATGTCGATTCGCTAGTTAGACAGCGGTTTCTCCGTCTGCTGCTTCTGCGGTAATCTCGATATCTGATTCTTGTTCCAGCCGAAACTTTACCCCTAGACGAAAGAGTTCATCATCTTCAACTAGCAAAATTCGGAGTGGGACTGACCAATTATTTGAGCCATTTCCGGTGCTTGATTTTCTGCCCCACAGCAAGTGCATGTCATCTGATGAAATCGATGTTCGATGACAATTGGCTCTATTGTTTTTTGTCAAGGCTTGTAATTGTTGCAATGCCTCTATTCCAGTTACTTCTGCGATCGGACATTACAACTATACTCAATTGGATCGATCTTTTCCTGGTGAGATTTGGAGTTGTTGTAATAGAGAGATCGTGTTAATCATTCGCGCGATATTAGCCTTTCTCAATCGCTATTCTGGTTACTTCCGCGATCGAAAATTGCAGTTATGCCTACATTATATCGATCGTGATTATTCTTGCTCGATCGCGAAAACTAGGATCTATCGTTGGGATCGTTCGATTGTAACTGTAGTAAAATTAGAGTGATAGGATGACTCTATCGAATTTTGTTACCGAGATAAACCCATCTGAAACTCCACCGGATTAGCAAATATAATTTCCAAAGCACGAGCAATTTCAGTCAATCTCGCCAAACTAGCCTAAGCATATTTATTCTCCTCATAACGCTGAATTTGTTGCTCCTGAACACCAATCTTAGCCGCTAACTCCTTCTGCGTCATCCCCACAACAATTCTCGCCTTAATCAACCCGATCGCTAAATCTTCGATCGAACCAATTTGAATTGGCGTTCGTTGCTGCTTGAGATTATCATATTCAACAACCTCCAACCGCAATCGATCGATTAAAACCTGAATCCCCTTTTTCTCAGCTTGCAATAAACGCTCGGAAAGATTACTAATATTAACATCTAGATCGATCGAAGCTTGCTCCAACTCTCTCAACTTAGTTTTAGTAACCTTATATTGATGTTCATTCTGAATCATAATAATAACCTTGCTACTTATAGATTTATAACCACAATTCCTTTAGAATTACCATAGCGATCGACGCTCCCATATTTAATTATGCCCAGATCCCGATCTAGAATATCCAATGCTTTGGCAAACCCTCGCAAGGATGGCTAATTTGGCAATCGCCCAGATCCAATTTAGAAATTGGGCAGTCTAGATGTTATAGTTAGTGCCGGAATCTTTCGTTATCGCAGCATCCAAGCACCGATATCGATCGATGCTATACCACACATAATTTACTCTTCACACATGTCTACATTTCCGATCGTGCCGCATTTGAGCGGTTATTGGCAAGATGCATTTAATTTAAAACAACATCTCCACCAATTTTTAGATATCGATAGCGCACAGTTAGAGTCAAAGTTTGCCACTGCTTTACAAGATTTAGCCGAATTAGGACGACGCGATTTTAATTGGGATGATGCTAGTAAATTCTATCGCGATCGGGTAGGCGAAGCTTATTTATTTGAATTGGCAACGTGGCATTTAACTAGTACCGATTATATCGGCGATACGTTACGCTTAATTGGCGATAGAGCGCGGGGGAAAGTGTTAGATTTTGGCGGTGGAATTGGCACTCATGCGATCGCATCGGCGTTATGTCCGGATGTTACTCATGTTGTTTATTGCGATATCAATCCGATTAATTATAACTTTGTCAAACACCGGATTCACCAATTAGATTTAGAATCAAAAATAACTTGTTGTATGGAATTAGATCCATCCGCAAAATTCGATACGATTACTTGTTTCGATGTAATGGAACATTTACCCGAACCCAGCCAGCAGTTACTCCAGTTTCACGATTTACTGACAGATCCAGGCAGTATGATTACTAATTGGTATTTTTCAAAAGGAGCCGATCGAGAATTCCCCTTTCATTTGGACGATCCAGCAACTATCGATCGCTTTTTTAAAGCTCTTCAAGCTAACTTTCTCGAAGTTTTTCATCCTTATTTTATCACTACTCGGTGTTATCAAAAGATGTAACGAGAATCGATCTAACTAGCCAACTTTATCGCCAGCCCGATATCATAGAGATAACGGTATTTTCACAGAATCGATCTTATGGTTAATACTCAATTTCGTCCCCTCACTATTAACGACTATCATCGGATGCTTGAGAGTGGCATCCTTAATGAAGGAGATCGTGTAGAGTTAATTTCAGGACAAATTTTTAACATGTCACCCAAAGGTACTCGACATACTGTTTGTACTCGTGAAATATTTAAGCGATTATTGAATTTAATCGGTAATCTAGCAGATGTGCAGAGTCAAGATCCCATTACTTTGCCTAATAATAGCGAGCCAGAGCCAGATATTGTCATCGCCAAATTGCGAGCCGATAACTATGTTAATAGTCATCCTACGCCTACCGATATTATCCTCGTCATTGAAGTCGCCGACTCGACACTAAACTTCGATCGCAATACCAAAGCAGCTCTCTATGCAGCGGCGGGAATTAGTGAATATTGGATTGTTAATTTAGTAGACGATCGCTTGGAAATATATCGTCAACCTGAAAGCTCTATCTATACTACTACTCAAATTATCATACCACCTCGTTCGATCGAGCTGCCACACTTACCGACAGTTAATCTCGATCTTACTACGCTCTTTCCGCCACAAATTACATAGTTATTTTTAAAAACTCAATTAAAAAGCTCCTCGTGGAGCTTTTTAATTAACTATAAATTGGTGATGTTACCAAATATATATTCGATTTATAGATTAGAATCTATATGCACCGCCAACGCTGAAAAATCCATTATCTTTGAATTTATAGTTAGCATTGATCGCGATACTGTCGGTGACATTATAGTCGCTACCAACTTCAAAATAAATGCTAGAGTCACTTCCAGAAGCACTCTGACCTTGGAAGCTAACAGAAGCAGTCGCACCTAAGTAGCCAACCCCAGCATAGGGAGCAAATTGAGTGCTAGGTAGGCTAAAGTCGTAAGTCGCAGATGCACCATAGAAAGTTACGTTACCATTGACTGGGCCGATAGATCTACTGCCAAATTGAACGAAGGGTCTAACAGAAATGCTATCTGCTACCTTAATTTTAGCATTGATGCCGAATAAAGTCGTACCGTTACTAAAGCCAATGCTAGGCCCTACATAACTGGTTTTTTCTTGTGCGCTTGCACCGCCAGCCGATAGTAAAACACAAGATGCTGTTAATAACGAAGCTACTGCAAAAATCGATTTTTTAGAGGACATGATTGAATCGGGGGTGAAATTACATAAGTAATTACATCATAATCTCTAGATATTCGATTGTCAATATGTATTAACATAATAATAGCGGTATTTATTTAGCCCGCTAACCCTACAAAATCGCGAATTACCTTACTTATCCCATCTGTTACTCTAGAGAGCCTATCGAAGTCAATTTTGTCAGCAGTATCGCGATCTGTATGATAATGAGGATAGCGAAAAGGTGCGGTATCGGTAATCATTAGAGCTTGATAACCCTGTTGCCAAAACGACCAATGATCCGACCAACCAACACCTGGAATTGCATTGGGTAAAGCTACGCCTTCGGAGGGAAACTTGGCTTGAGCGCGAAAGGATCAAATTGTATTGCGGAGTAATTCCCGCGACTCGATATTCCCCACGAACCCGATAAAGTTGCCCCGGTTAGGATATAAAAAGCTTAGTGGTGGCGGATATTTTTGGCTATTTGCTGCATCGCTAAAGTAGCCGAGTGTCTCTAAGCTAAACATTCCGACGATTTTATCGCCGCGTGCTTTAGCTGTTTGGGCATATACCAGGCTCCCCATGTCCTTCGTCCAGAAGTAGGGTGGTTCTTCGTTAGTAAATTCGACAAATCGCAAGGTTCGCAGGGGTTTTGTCCCAGCAAATTCCCGTGCGAGGGCGAGTACTGCCGCTGCACCAGTACCATTATCATTCCCACCGGGACTGGTAAAAGCACTATCGTAATGTCCGCCGATAACCAGAATTTCGTCGGCGCGACTGCTACCGGGAATTTCGACTTCGAGGTTGCTAAAGGTTTTACCGTCAATTTTATATTGCTGCTCGCGGACGGTATATCCCGCCTGCTTTAATTCGCGATCGAGGAAGTCTTTAGCGGCAATTAGGTTCCGCTCGTTGCTCTGGTTCCGGCTGCCGATTTTTACGGCGAGGGTTTCGACATCGCTTTTGAGGCGGTCTTTTAAGGCGATTTGGGCGGCTGTCAGCGGCGGTAAGGCTTGGGTATAACTCTCTCCTGGCATCCAGACCATTAACGACCAACCAAAGATGAGCAAGGAGATGATAATTAGGGCGAGAATGGCTAATCTTTTGACGGATGCACGATCGATGAGTTTGAGCTTCACAGTTAGGCAAATATAGGACGGCATATACCTATCCAGTAACTATAATATCATCGATCGCGTTTTTTGGGAAGTAGTCTCAATTCTGCCAATAAATCCAAAATTTACAACTATTCCCTATTCCCTATTCGCTACCCCCTATTCATTTTGTCAATCGTTCGATCTGATTGAATTCTCTATTTACGGCTTCCCAGCGTTGTCGATCGTGAGGCTCGATTTGGAGCGATGCTTTAAGATACGTGCGGGCTAACTGGAGTTGAGTGCGTTGCTTGACTAAATCTTG
>NZ_JANPLS010000083.1:0-11801 GCF_031422475.1 Chamaesiphon sp. VAR_48_metabat_403 | reverse complement strand
TGAAAAGGTGCTCTACTTGCGGCTCACCTTTGGACGGGTTCCCCGTCAAAAAAGGTGAGACAAGACAGGGGAAACCCCAAGACCGCACTTTTCGCTAAAACCTAACACCCATCTTACTGAAAACCCATAACTAGCAACTTGGGTTAGTTAACTTGGCTGTGTAATTTGGTAAGAGATGCGAAAATGGTAATGTTTATCAGGAGAACGATCGATGAGTAACCGAGATGGATTTAGTGGTGGGTTTTGGCTGGGTACGATCGTTGGTGGTGTAGTTGGCGGGGTCGTGGGTGCGACAATTGCCAATCGACGCGCCAATCGATTTGAAGACGAAGATCGCAGTAGCTTGTCGGGCGAAAGTGGCGAGAACAGACCGCTAAAATCCAGCCGCAACCGGAGACTCGATCGCATGGAAATGGCCCGGCGGAGTTTGGATGATAAAATTAGTGACTTGAATAATGCGATCGATTCGGTCAGATCGACTATTTCTCAAGTTCCAGGCGAACCGATCGATCGCCATAATGAAGATATCGAAGATAACAGCAAACCACAACGCCCGATCGATAACCAGGGCTGAGATGGGAGTCAGGAGTCAGGAGTGAGGTTTTCCAAATCCAAAATCCAAAATGGTATGAGTCGGTCGAAGCCAGAGCGTGTAGTCGGTTAGTACGGTATCCTGGGCAATCCATAAATACCAGTCGATCGGTTAAACTAGGTGCAGCAAGTTTTCGCTCATACCATCATCTTTTATGGACAACGCCGCCATCGCGCCCTTACTATTTGTCAGCATTTCCAAATTCTTAGAATATTACTCGTACATTCTGTTTGTCAGGTTGTTACTAACCTGGTTTCCCAATATTGACTGGATGCAGCAAATTATCGGCTTTCTAAGTCCGATTACCGATCCTTACCTTAATCTGTTCCGGTTCGTACCGCCGATCGGCATGATAGATCTATCCCCAATCATTGCGATTTTTGCCTTACAATTTGCAATGTCAGCCTTAGCCGCACTGGCTCCAGCATTATCTTTTTAAGTTAAATTCGGGGTTTGCAGATCTAACCCCAATTTTACCGCTCTAAATATTGAGATCGAGATTCAGATCGCCAACCATCGATATCTCTAACGTGACAACTACAACAGCAATTTACGTCATTTTATTGCTAATCACCCTGATTGGGGTGATTGGCGCGGTAGTACCAGTCATGCCTGGGCCGATTTTGATTTTGGGTGCGTCGATCGGGATGGGGTTGCTCTACGATTGGGATAAGGCAACAATCTCGATCGTCGTTTCTAGTATCGTCCTGATCATGTGTTTTGCGATCGAGCAGTTATCGGGCATCTGGGGCGCGCAAAAAGCTGGAGCCAGTAATTGGGGTCAAATTGGTTCGATCGTCGGTTTAATCCTCGGATTTATCGGGCTGTTGCCCGCTTTACCTGTGGGCGGGCCACTTGTCGGGCTGTTTTTCGGGCCGTTTATCGGCGCGGTCGTGGGTGAGTTATTATATCCTCGTCAAGTACCGCTAGTAGAAAGATTTATCATCTCTGTTAAAGCTGGTGTCGGGATTGTCTTAGGCTCGGTTATCGGTCTGGTAATTCAAGGTTTATTATCTCTATTTGCGGCGATCGTCTTAATCGCAACTACTTGGCATCTAGGCATGGGAATTAGTTGAAACTCGCACATTTTTTTTCAATAGAGTCTTGCCTAAGTAATGACGATCTCTAGAGTTGTATTTTTATTATTACCCTTACTATCGATCGGATCGGGAACTATTGCCTTAGCACAAAGTCAACCATCTAACCAGATTGAATGTGCTAGAGCGATTCCCACACCGATTGTTAAAAAGGCTATTTTTCCAAATATTAAATTTGTCTTAATACCCGATCTCGACCGCGTGCCGATCGGGATGGAAACAGTCAGATTTAATAATGGAGATCGGCTAATAATTACCAATACTGGCTGTGAAAGCTACATCTTCAATTTTCAATTTGAAACGAGTCGATTTGCCGCAGATATCAACAATAGTAAGTATTGGTACGATCGCGCCGTCCAGTTAATGCGACAGGTGAAACCGGGTATCGAAGTCCAGTCAAATATTGACAGAGGTATTCAGGCTCTAGAAAATTACCGGAACGCAAATAATCGGCTAGAAATCGGCAAAGAAATTAATTACGGCGGTGAAGATATTCGATCGGTTGTCAAACTAGTTGAAGTCCAAAAAACTGGGACTAAAAAGTTTTTAGTGACTGTGAATTTTTATTATGGGCCGCTCTAATCTTCACCCGCGAAAAGCATCGGGACGAGCGAGAAAGGTTAATTCTGTGTCGGTAAATTTTTCTTGAATAATTCGATCGACATTAGGATCGGATTTAAACCACACCGAGCGCGGTTTTCCAACCGATCGATCTGGATTACCAAACCAAAAATTGATAATTTCCGTGACTCGATCCATCATTTACTCCAACTTCGATAATTTTTAAATTAGGCTAATACTTTCCAGCAGCCCCCGTAACTAATGTAATCATGTCTGAAGATGCTCGACAAGAGTACTTGCAACCAAGTCAACTCTTGAGCTAATGCGTTGGGCGGAGCCTTCCCTTTGGGAAATCGGCTCGAACCCGATCTAGAATAGTTAGTTCATCTGTTATTCCTAGTCTTCGCTCTATGACTGCACTCACAGCTAACTTAATTGAAATTTTCTCAGCGATTCAAGGTGAGGGCATTAATGTGGGGACGCGCCAGATCTTTGTCCGGTTTGGTGGCTGTGACTTGCGTTGCGCTTACTGCGATAGCCAACATACTTGGCAAAAACAACCGACTTGCTCGATCGAGCAGACTCCGGGAGAGCGGGATTTTAGCACTCATGATAACCCGATCGAGCTGTCGCAATTACTAACATGGGTCGATCGACAAAATATTCCTCACCTTCACGATAGTATCAGTATCACGGGTGGCGAACCGCTATTACACGCGCCATTTCTGGTTGAATTTTTGCCGCAAGTCAAGGCATTAACCAAACTTCCCATCTATTTAGAGACAGGCGGACATCGCCCCAGTCAATTAAGGCAAATTTTACCCTGGCTGGATTTGGTGGGTATGGATATTAAATTACCCAGCGTCAGCGGTGAAAATCATTGGGGAAAACATCAGGAGTTTCTGCAAATATGTCAAGCCGATCGGGTCGATGTCTTCGTGAAAATTATTATTTCGCAAACTACTAGCCCCGCCGAACTCCAGCAAGCAGCTCGGTTAGTGGCTGATGTAGATGAGCGCACCGTTATTTTTTTGCAACCGATGACGGCGTTAGCTCAACCGCATACCAATCCAGATTTAACTGCACCAACACCAGCTCAAGTACTGGCTTGGCAAGCTTTAATGAAGGAGTACGTATCACAGGTGCGGGTAATTCCACAAACACATAAAATGCTCGGTCAGTTGTAAGATCGAATCCGCTTTGCAAAGACTAAAGGGGAAGTACTATCCACTATCCCCTACTGACTGCATCCTAGTCAGATGTAGAATCAGGCGTTGCTGAAAAGATGTCTGATTTCCCTCTTGGCGAAACGTCTAATTCCCTAAAGCCCAAAGCCTAAAGCCTCAAAACTTTTAATACATTAATTCAGCAACGCCTAAAATTACACTGTCGCAGCTACAGCTTCGACCTTGGCGGGTAATAACTCAATATTAGTAAAGTTAAACTCGGTAGTCGTTGGTTGACCGTTTTCTTCAGCTTGGATAATCCGTTGGCGCAGAATTTGGTAATCGCCAGCTTGTTGATAATTATCTTCAAACACGATTTTACCGCTCTTGACTTCGCCCGTCGCCGGATCGGTATAGACCGAATCGTAACGATGAGACAGATAGCCAGCACCAGTATCGTGACTGCTGAAAGTATCGATCGTCACTCGAATGCCGTGAATAAGGCGATGAACGTGGCAAACTTCGTTGTTCCGAAGTTTATACCGATCGCCTTCTGATTTGCCACCCATGAGAATTTCTACCGCACCTGTGGAGTCGGTTTCGCCATAGCTAAAGGTATTTTTGCTATGAGTCTCGGCAAATGTCCGGCGGACGCGATGGATCGCAACTTCGCGGAGTTGTCCGATAATAGAGTTACGAGCTTCCTCATCTTCAATCCCCATCACTTCCGCACTCAAATTGGCATTAACGACGATCGTGCCATTCAAAACCACATCGCCATGCTTAAACTCAACCGCCGCCTTGTAGCCAGGAAAATTTGGCTCCCAAGTATAGCGATTTTCGTATGCAGCCTGAAATAGCTCTTGCGCCGATTTTGATTCTGTCATCTTGCCTAAATGTGTTATTTGGTATTTAATCCCATTTTAGAGATTTTTTCCTGAATTTTCGCTCTGAGACGATCGGATGATGATAATTAAAGATGACTAGTCCAGATTTCCAACTATCGAGTTCGGACTTTCGCGCGGTAGCAACTGCTTTCGCTGTCGAACGTCAGGTATTGACTCCCGAATTAGCCCAATCGATCGCCGACAAAGAAAAAATCGCCGCTGGACTGTTATTGTGGTTATCACTCGCGATCGGTCGCACTATTGCCAACGTGTGCATCGAGAGTATCGATCGAATCTATCCACCCGGACGCAATCAAGGCTTAATTGATTTTAAAGTAGTTTGTCTGGTACCCGATCGGGATCGAGTTTATCTGGGGGTTTGCGTCTTACCCTTTACCGATCCCAAATTGCTAGATGAAGCTTGTACTCGATTGTTAGTATATAAGGATTTTGGACTCGATCGATTGTGCCTACTCCGCCAAAACGATTTAATGACCGATGTTCGGCTGTTACCACTATGTTTACCTAAGTTATTATCTACTGACATCGGCGGTCATTTTATTCCCCTCAAATCTAAGGATCTCTTAACTCTACTAGCAATATTGTCGGTATTCAAACACAAGCACCAGCACGAACTTACCACCGAAATGATTCGCGCTTACGTTTTACAGACAGAACCTCCATCGAAGAGTGAATTAATTCATAATATTCTTACTACCGCTCAGTTTTAGGTTTTAGGCTTTAGGTGTTAGGTTTTAGGCTTTAGGTTTTTCTCCCAGTCTCTCTTGAAAAGGTGCTTCACTTGCGGCGTTTTTATATCTCCTGTCGGAGAGGCTTCGCCAACGGGGGTTCCCCCCGAATAAGAAAACGACAAGACAGGGGGAACCAAGCGACGTTTGTGGGGGAAGCTTCCCCCACAAAGCTCGCGCCCAAGAACGCACTTTTCGCTCCCAGTCCCCCCAACTCCCCGTCTCCCATCTCCCATTTCCGCACTCCCATCTTCCCCAATGGATATCCTCGAAATTCTCCGTCAAGACTATGCTAAATTCCCGATCGATCAAAATTATGACATCTATGCTGAAGATGTCTATTTTCAAGATCCAACCTCGAAGTTTAGGGGACTGGACCGCTATCGAAAAACGATCGCATTCATTCAAAAATGGTTTAAAAATCCCCAATTAGAACTACTAGAAATTCAACGAATCGACCGACTAATAACCACCCGCTGGTCGTTAAGCTGGAATACACCCCTACCCTGGGAACCCCGGATCGAGATTACTGGTAGGAGTGAATTATTAGTCAACGATTTAGAGTTAATTACCAGCCATATCGACTATTGGGATCGATCGATATTAGATGTAGTAAAGCAGCACTTTAGGGAATAGGGAATAGGGAATAGGGAATAGGGAATAGATATTAGAAGTGTTCAAACTCCTTACTTCTTACTCCTTACTTCTTACTCCTTACTTTCTATTTATTCCGTTGCGACCAAACCCGCGTTGGTAAACCCCAAACATAGATAAAGCCTTCAGCAGCTTTATGATCGAACCTGTCGTCAGCACCGTAGGTAGCCAAGTCCATGTCGTAGAGACTATTGCTAGACTGGCGGCCGACAATCACCGCATTGCCCTTAAATAGCTTGATCCGGATGGTGCCAGATACTCGCGCTTGGGTTTGCTCGATAAAAGCATCTAAGGCAGCTTTAAGCGGCGAATACCACAGACCGTTATAAACCATTTTGCTGTAGGTTTCTTCGATGCTGCGTTTGTATTGGGTAACATCGCCTGTCAGGGTGAGGCTTTCTAGTTCCCGATGTGCTTGAATCAGTACGGATAAAGCTGGGACTTCATAGATTTCCCGCGATTTAATACCTACCAGTCGATTTTCCACCATATCGATCCGACCGATACCATGATTGCCGACGAGTTGATTTAATCGGGTGATTAGGGCGACCGGATCTAGTGCTACGCTATTAACACTGACTGGAATACCTCGATCGAAGCCAATTTCGATGTATTCTGGCTCGTTGGGAGTATTCTCGATCGCTTTTGTGAGTGCGTAAACTTCTTCGAGCGGCTCTACCCAAGGATCTTCAAGCGGCCCAGCTTCAACGCTGCGTCCGAGTAAATTAAGATCGACGCTATAGGGTGAGGATTTTTTGACAGGTGAGGGAATACCGCATTTTTCGCCATACGCGATGGTTTCTTCGCGGCTCATCCCCCATTCCCGTGCGGGAGCTAGCACTTTTAAGTTAGGATTGAGGGCAGCGATCGAGACATCGAACCTGACTTGATCGTTACCTTTACCAGTACAGCCGTGTGCGACTGCATCCGCACCATATTCAGCCGCTGCTTCCACCAGCAGTTTGGCAATCAGGGGACGCGCTAACGCAGTGGAGAGCGGATACCGATTTTCGTATAAAGCATTTGCCTTGAGTGCGGGAAAAGCATAATCTGTAATAAAACTTTCCGTCGCTTTGGCAATGAGCGAGACACTAGCACCTGAATTTAAAGCTTTCTGACGAATCGGTTCTAATTCGTCGCCCTGTCCCAAATCTGCGGCGAGAGTAATTACTTCTTCAACGCCCCATTCTTGCTTGAGGTAAGGAATGCAGACTGAGGTATCTACGCCACCTGAATAAGCAAGTACAACTTTTTTAGCACGACCCATAGATAGTTAACTTCTAAATATAACGAGTCTTTATTATCTAGTGAATGGTGGCTAGTGGCTAGTAGCTATCGATTAGTTGTGGAAAAGTAGCCTAAAGCCACAAGGCGGGTGAAAAAATAGTCTACAGCGTAGCTGCAAATCCTACAAATTCCGGCTTTAAGACCGATTTTAACCTTTATATCTAAATTTAAGTTTAGTCTTCGTCCCAACCTTCAACTTCGAGGAGATCGCTGACTGGATCTTGGAGGGTAAAACCGAATTCTAATAATTCATTTTTCCAATGTTGCCATTTGTCGCCATATAAAAAGGCAATTTTCCAAATTCGATCGCTAGGATTGAGAATCTTGGAAGCTACCAAAGATTCTACCTGACGTTGCATTTTCACCATCGGGTGAAGCACTTGCTGGGTCATAGATGAAGATTTAATTGTTTGAATGCTTGAATGAAACTAACTTCGCGCTACATAATCGATCGAGCGCGGTAAGATAATGCTTATAAAAGTTCGCTCTTATATTTGTACCGTATAACTACGAACATTGTCAAACTTTATTTTACTAAAGATCGCGATCGAAATAAAATCGATCTGCGGGCAATCTCACTCGCTCTATTTATCATTCGATAAATATACCGTGCCAGATTGTATTACGTGCGTTCCGATTCGGAAGCGATTGCCAAAGGCAGGTTTTCTCCTGAAGGAGAGGCTACGCCAACGACCAATGAATTAAGGAATTTGTAAACTCAGCCAGGTAATGGCGATGCCTAAGATCGAGCCAGCAATTACCTGCACTGGAGTATGTCCCAACAATTCTTTGAGTTTCTCCTCGTTGAATTTATGGTCTTCAGAAAATAATTCATCGACCATTTGATTGAGAATTCGGGCTTGTTTGCCAGCAGCTTGACGAACTCCAGCCGCATCGTACATCACAATGATTGCAAAAATTGCGGCGATCGCAAAGTCGGCACTTTTCCAGCCCGAACTTTGTCCGACTCCAGTTGCTAGTGCGGTTACTAATGCCGAATGCGCGCTGGGCATTCCGCCTGTAGTTGTCAACACTTTGGCACTAAATTTACCATTTTGAATCAGATCGATAATCAGTTTGAGTACCTGAGCGATCAGACAAGCGGCAATGGCTACTAGTAAAATGCGGTTATCGAGCATCAGACCGATATCATTAATGAGAGGGGTTGTTTTATTCACCACGCAAGCGACCTAAATTGAGAGGAGAACTGAAGTAATATTGAATGCTCGATCGGTACAGCAATGAATTTAGATTATCGCCATTGACGTAACAACTTGACTGGAGCGAGGAGCCGAACCAGGTGAAATCGTCACTCTCGATCTGAAGATCGCCAGAATTAATTTTTCCGATCGATAATATAATCGGCTAATGCTTGCAGCGGTCGCGCTCGATCTCCAAATTCAGCCAAGATGGTTTTAGCCTCAGCTACCAGTTTATCAGCTTGGTGTCTAGATTCTTCCAATCCCCACAGTTTGGGATAGGTTGCTTTTTGAGCTTGTAAATCTTTGCCTGCTGTTTTACCCAATTCGGCTTGGGTAGCGGTGATATCGAGAATATCGTCGATAATTTGGAATGCCAATCCGATATTGTGGGCAAATTTAGCTAATTTTTCGATTTCTAATTCGGTTGCGCCTGCGAGAATCGCTCCACCAACTACCGATGATTTAAACAACGCGCCTGTTTTATGATTGTGGATGTACATCAGTGTCTCGATCGAGATCTGTGCATTACCTTCCGATTCTAAATCTACCACTTGTCCGCCGACTAAACCATCGGCACCAACGGCTTGGGCTAAATGAGCGATGGCGCGAAGGACGCGATCTGCACTGACTCCGTGCGTATGGGTGGCGATATACTCAAAAGCATAGGCGAGCAATCCATCCCCAGCGAGAATCGCGATATCTTCCCCATATACTTTATGATTTGTCAATTTACCCCGCCGATAATCATCATTATCCATCGCCGGAAGATCGTCATGAATCAGCGACATGGTATGAACCATCTCTAGCGCGCAAGCCATCGGCATTGCCACCTCTGGATTGCCACCAACTGCTTCACAACTAGCCAAGCACAAAATCGGGCGCAGCCGCTTGCCACCAGCTAACAATGAGTACCTCATAGCTGCATAAATTGTATCGGGGTAGCCGGGGCGAATAGCCGCATCTAGAGCCGCTTCTACCTTAGGCTGTCGATCGGCTATGTATGCTTTAAGATCGAAGGCAGCGATCGTCGAGATTAAATCCTGGTTGCTAGTCATTGGTGCTAGAAAGTGGGGAGCGGGATCGCAACCGTCGATCGGTTCGAGATCCTTGTCTCAACTATTTTACGAGGATTTGGTTCGTTTTAGGTTTTAGGTTTTAGGGAAGAAGGTGTAAAGGGTAAATTTACCTCCCAGTCCCCCAGTCCCCCAGTCTCCCAGTCCCTATCCACCATTGACTAGTTGGTTAAAAAAGAAGGCTAAAGCCGCGCTAATTAAGGGTACTGTAAGGTTGTCTAATCCCCATTGAGCGATCGATTCGATGGCGGTGGCGGCGATGGCGACGGGGATGCCTACCAGCCAGGTTTGCCAAATATTACCTTGAACGGTTAATAAAACGATCGCGACAATGGCATAACTAACAACTAGCATCGTCAACGTTCCTTCCCAACTTTTGGTATTACCGACAATTTGATAGGGATGCTTGCCAAATGTCTGTCCGATAATCGCCGCCAATCCGTCACCCCAAGCCATAATCAGAATTCCAATGACAGCATAGTGAGGTAAATTGAGATGCCAAAATATGGCTGTCAAAATGCCAATACTTGCAGCATAAAAAAACGTCCCCAAACTTTTGCGCCCGACGCTATTTACGCCTGGTAAAATTGGCAGACGGTAAGAAATTAACGTAATTATTCCCGCTAACACTCCCGAAATAATTCCTACCCAGGCGGGTAATTCCAGCAACCAGGCAAGTAAAATTACATTACCAGTGCCAATATGCACCACCTTACGGACTCGTTCGGGATCTGTATCTGTGTAACGATGTAAAAGTTCGGCAAACATCACGATCGAGCCAACATATACTGGAACTGTGGCAATTCTTAACCAGAGATTGGAATCGGCAAAAAGTGTTGGCATGTAAAATGGTTGACCGTTGAGAGTCGATCGCAAGCATTATTTCAGATTAGCCCAGACCAGACACAGACGATGAAAAAAAGTTTAATTCGATCGATCCGAGGCTATCAAAAATTTATATCGCCTTTATTCCCACCTAGTTGTCGGTTTACACCAACTTGCTCTCAATATGCGATCGAGGCAGTCGATCGATTTGGTACGCTTAGAGGTAGTTATTTAGCCACCATGCGGATTTGTCGCTGTCATCCCTTCCATCCCGGCGGCTACGATCCCATTCCTGAGGAGTAAGGGGTGTGGGAAGTGTGGGAAGTGTGGGAGGAGAAATTAAGGAACGCAGTTCCAAAACCTAAAACCTAAAGCCTAATGCTCAAACCCTATCGTCAAGTACCCATCCAAGAATGTGGCGAACCGCTAGTTGCGATTCCGTTAGAATTATTTGCGATCGAAACACCGCATCCATATATCAAGTGTGGCGCAGATTATGATGGTAAATCTCCTTATTATCTCCGCCAAGGAGTACTAGATCGACTAATTCAGGCTCAGGACTATTTACAGCAAATCCATCCGGGTTGGCGGATTCAGATTTTTGATGCTTATCGTCCGGTACAGGTGCAGCAGTATATGGTGGATTATACTTTTCATCAGACAGTTCGCGATCGGCAATTAGATCTGGCAAATCTTTCAGCAGCGCAACAGCAGGAAATTTGGGACGATGTTTATCAAGTTTGGGCGATACCAACTTTCGATTTGGCAACACCACCGCCGCACAGTACGGGAGCTGCGATCGATATTACACTGGTAGATGAGGATGGAGAACCTGTAAATATGGGTTCGCCGATCGATGAAATGTCCGATCGCTCTTTACCGGAATATTTTGCCAATGCTCTAGATCCGATCGAAATCCAATACCACCAAAATCGCCAACTCCTCGATCGGATTATGACCGATAGTGGCACAATTCGACACCCTAGTGAATGGTGGCATTTTTCCTGTGGCGACCAATTATGGGCATGGTTAAAGCATCAAGTCGATCCTCTACATCCGCTTGAAGCTTTTTATGGCAGAGTTATCTAGTCAAGAGCGGCTGTAAATAGAGGTATATTTCGATCGGCGATCGCCCATTCCGGCTTACTATGGAAGAAAGATCTCATTACGATGGATCTGTCTATGGTAATGAAATTTATACAAATAACAAATCACAAATTCCATGAGTGTCTTTGTCTTATTATTTAACGCGCGCACTGATAATGAGGGAATTTATTCTACTCAAGTTGGCGATCGCAATGTAATTTTAATGTTTGAACAAGAAGATGATGCACTGCGGTATGCCGATCAATTAGAAGCTGAAGATTTCCCCAAGCCCACGGTAGAAGGCATCGATCCGGAAGAAATCAAGGAATTCTGTCAAGATTCTGACTACGATTTTATTATCGTTACGCCGGAAATGTTGGTCACGCCGCCTTCTCAAAATCTAGAAGAAACAGATTGGCAACCGGAAGGAAAACAGCAATCTCAAGTGGAGGATGACGATGACAATAGCATCGATCTCGAAGCAATGCGTAAACGTTTAGAAAAGTTACTTTAATACTCAAAACCTCCCCTTAATAAGCTACGGTGTATACGTAAGTTATTTAAGTTGCTGCATAGTCCCTTTACCCCACCCCAGCCTTCCCCTTTATAAGGGGGGGTAAAC
>NZ_JANPLS010000082.1:0-7418 GCF_031422475.1 Chamaesiphon sp. VAR_48_metabat_403 | reverse complement strand
TCAATTCCTGCTACTCCTAATTTGGGATTGTAGCTCAGTGGTTAGAGCGTCCGCCTGTCTAGCGGAAAGTCGCGGGTTCGACTCCCGTCAATCTCGTCCGACTCCTAATCAGAGTTGGTATTTCTGGAACTGTGGCTCAATGGTGGAGCAATCGTTTCATAAGCGATCGGTTGTGGGTTCAAATCCCGCCAGTTCCATGCGATTTTTCACAAAATATCGCTCTAAAAACAACTATTGCCTTGTGGTGTAATTGGCAACACACCTGACTTTGATTCAGGCATTCTAGGTTCAATTCCTAGCGAGGCAGTGAGAGTAATTAATACTCTCTACATCCAATTTGCTCCCATCGTCTAACGGTCAGGACACGGTGCTTTCTACACCAAAATGGGGGTTCGATTCCCCTTGGGAGTATTAATAATTAGTTAGGTAATAATATGTATTTTTCTGAATTTTCTGTTTCAACTCAACCCACAATCGATAAGCACCCCAATCGAGAGATCTGTCATTATTCCGATCTGCTGCGCCAATCGATTCGAGATCGATTTATAACTGTCACAAGCAATCGACAGGGTAAGGTAAATCTATTTACCACGGCGACTACCAATCTCTTCCAAATTTTCCTACAGGCATTGCCCCCCGATTACCGTCAACATCATACTTGTAATAGCTGTCGGCAGTTTGTCGATCGATATGGTGGTATTGTGACGATCGATCCTGATGGCAAAACGATTCCGGTAATGTGGAATCCCGAACTCGTTCCTGAAGTTTACGCGCCAGCCATTAGTAAGTTGTCTTCAGTTGTGGCGGGAGCGGCGATAGATAATGTATTTCTTTCAAATCTGCAAACTTGGGGCACTCCAGTAACGGGGAGCTGGGAGCATATTGCGATCGTTCCTGGTGAAGATTTGGTGTTCGAGTCTACAAGTTTTTATTCGATCTACCAGATTATCGCTCAAAAGCAGCAAGATTATCAGATGCTATTACGGGGCTTTGCAGATTTCCCGATTGCCGTGGCAACACAAGCATACTCCCTGCTCTCTAATGCAACGCTCTATCGATCGGAAGCATGTCTGGGGATTGCCAAATGGTTTTTGGATTTGCAACAGCAACGCCAATCGGCTCGGAACTCGCGCCTGCGGGAAAATCTGACTTGGTTGGCTGTGGCGAATGCGCCTCCAGGCTTTTGTCATATCCGCAGCGGGATGCTCGGTACTCTGCTCGAAGATATCCAAAATGGGCTGGCATTTCAACAGATTGCTGACAAGTTTAATGCCAAAATGAACCCCTTGCAATATCTTCGCCCTCAAGCACCGCCTAAAGCAGGGAATATCGCCCAAGCTGAAAAAATTATCGAACAGCTCCAAACCGCAGGTGCATTAGATCGGCGATTTGCCAAGCTCGAAGATCTTCAGGCTCTGTGGATGCTACATCCCACCGTGCCTAAAGTCGAACGCAAAGGAATTTTCAGTCATCTCCAGACGGCTACAACCAAATCTCAGCAACAAATAGACGTGCCGCCGATCGTGATGACGTGGGAAAAGTTTGCTCGCACTATTTTGCCAACGGCTAAAACGATCGAGTATTTCGTACCTGCTAGTCACCAATCTTATATGGCATTGGTTACCGCCCAAAATCCTGAAGCTCCGCCGATTATTCAATGGGATACGCCAGAATATCGCAATCCAGTCACCTGGTATTTTTATGCAAATGGTTCGTCACCTAACGCGTGGAATTTGCGATCGAATACTTATTGTGCCGTTACTGCGATCGTGCTTCAGCCTTCGTTATGGAATCAGCCCGAAAAGTTTGCCAATAAAGGTGAAAAGGCGTTTTTACTATTGCAAAATGCCAAGGATAAACAATACCAAAAAGGTGCTGGATTTTTCCCTGAATCGCTCAAGAGTGAATATCACAGCATTCGATCGACGATGGAAGCTTATGCCCAAAATGCGGTGCTAGCAGGCAAAGACGAAGCGACGGCTTGTGGAATTGGTTTACAAAAGGGCGGCTCTTGGGATTCGATCCTGTTGCGGGTAACAACTGGGGATAATTTACAGGTTAAATATCAACTCGATCGCTGGGATTAATGTGGTGTTTGTTAACTAAATACAGCTTCGTTTGGGCACCACCTGGGGATTCATCCCCAGGCTAATAGCTCAAGTCCACTGAAGTGGACTAAAAAATCTAATAGTCCACTTCAGTGGACTAGAGCCGCTAGCCCGCACTTCAGTCGCGGGCGGGTGATGAACGTAGCAAACATTTCACTATCCACTATTCACTTTTACATTATTGCCCTCACGGGCTGAAGAAGATTAAAAATCATGACTTACCAATTCTTTTTCGGTAACAAACAAACCCAAACTACATCCCAAAACAAACCAATTCCTGGACGCGAATCAGAAATGATTCAAGGTAAATCCAGTGGTTATATGTTTAAAGCAGGTATCTGGCGCACATTGCGTCGGTGCTTGTTAATTGGTACTGGTAATGGTAGTTACCACGCAACTAAATGGGAATTAACCAACGATTTCGTCGATGTTTTAGAAAAAGCGATCGCTGAAGATCCCGATCGCGTAGCACAAGAAATTGTCTATGCTTCTGATGGTCGATCGATTAATAACAGTGCGCCGATCTGGGCATTAGTTTTATTATCGATGGGTGAAGATCCCGCTGCTAAAACAGCATTTGAATCTATTTTCCCTCAAGTTATCCGGACAGCCAGCCACTTTTATGAATGGATTAGTTATACCAAATCCGTGCGCGGTTTCGGTAAAATCGTCCGCGAAGCTGGTAAAAATTGGTTGTTGCAGGGCGATACAAAAGCTCTGGCTTATCAATTGTTAAAATATCAACAACGCCACGGTTTTTCCAATCGCGATGCGTTGCGATTGTTCCATGCCAAACCTCAAACCGAAGATCGCGACATGTTGTTTAAATGGGTAACTACTGGGTGGGATGAATTGCCCCCAAAATCGCCTACAGCAGCATTGAATCAGATCTGGTGGTATGAATGGTTAAAACGCAATCCAGATCGCACCACAGAGGCAATTTCCAAGGGTCGCTTGACTCATGAAATGGCTGCACCTGTCGGTAAAATGGATGTCGCTGCTTGGCAATTATTGTTTGAAGATATGCCGATCGGAGCTTTATTGCGAAACCTCGGTTCTTTAACTGAAATTGGGATCTTTGCTTACTCCAAAAAATGCAAGAAAAATATCGACAGAGTTGCAGCCATCCTCAAAAATAAAGAACACTTACGCAAAGGACGCATTCATCCGATCGATGTGTTAAAAGCACTCAAAACTTACCGCTCTGGTGGTAGTTTGGGTAAAAGTAGCAAAACTTGGACTCCCGTACCGCGCATCATCGATATTTTAGAGTCAGCTTTGGAATTATCATTCGATGCGATCGAGCCGACTGGTAAAGTGTTTATGCACGCTGTTGATATCTCTGGTTCGATGTCTTACTATACGGTAAGTTCGATAAACCTTACCTGTTGCGAAATCGCCACGACGATGGCATTATCATCGGCAAAAGCGGAAAAAAACTACGCGATTCGTGGATTTTCAACCAGTTTTATCGACTTAAACATCAATCGTAGCGACTCATTTAGTTCGGCAATTAAAAAAGCCAGCGATCTGAATTTTGGCGGTACCGATGCTAGTTCTGCTTTTAGATGGATGATAAAAAACAACTGCTATGCAGATGTAATTTGCTTGTGGACGGATTGTGAAAGTTGGGCGGGAAGTCAACACCCCACTCAAGCTTTAGCTGAATATCGTCAAAAAGTGAATCGCGATGCTAAAGCGATTTATATCTCGCTGGTGCCTAACAATATCTCTTTAGTCGATCCTAAAGATCCGAATTCTTGGGATATTGCTGGCTTCGATCCTAGCACTCCTAAATTGATTCAAGCGATCGCCAGTGGTGAATTGTAATCTTTTAATTCAGAATTAACTCGATCGAAGGTAAGAGTGTTCGATCGGGGAAGGAGGATATTAAAAAAGACTGTTGGAGTTCCAACAGTCCTAAAATTAAGTTAAGTGTGAAGATCTTTTTGCCCAGTTATTTGGCAGGTGTGAGCTGTTCTTGCAATTTGCTTTTGGCAGTCTTAAATTCAGTAGCTAACCGTTCTTGCTGTTCATCGCTACAGTTGTTGCGAATTGCGGTAAACATGTCACTTTCTTCTTGACGAACGTGTTCCATAACGGCATTTTTAAGCATTTCTACTTTAGCTTTGAAGTTACCATCGCTAGCATTCATCGATTTGATTTCTGCTAACATCGTCTTCATTTCGGCTTGCTCGTCGTAGAGTTCTTGAGTTTGGCCATAGAATGCCCGCACGGCTGGATAAACTACTTGCTCTTCAGCTTCTGAATGTACGGATAGATCCTTATAAATTTGAGCGAAATATTCTTCGCACTTTTGAGGATCGTTGCTATTGGCAATTTCCATAAATAGCATATTGACTTTATTATGATCCATCCGAATTATGTCTTGGATGTTCATGTCAGATTTATCGCTATTTAGAGTCACAGCACTGCCGAGCACCCCCGAAAATGCTGCTAATGAATCTTGAACCCGCGCCCAAATTCCTTGATTAGCTTCTTGTCCGGTTAGTTCCCGAACGCCAAGTAATTCGATTACGCCTTTGAGTTGCTCTTCGTGAGCGCGATTCTCAAAATTAACGGTATTTAATGGTGTTAACGCAGCTTCTACATCGGCACCGATTACTTGAGCAGCTTTGTGGAGCAAATAACCAGACATGAATTGTTCGTGCTTGAGCGATTCGTGATGAGCGACTTTTTCATACACTGTCAACTCAGAACCATCCATCAACTTAGTAACCTCATCAACCATCATCGAGACGGTTTCTTTGGGCTTGCCCGTGACACCATATTGAACCATAATGGTGTCCAAAATGCCAAGATTTTTTTTGTCATCGTCTAGCATTTTACTCAGGCGATGGCGAACTTCTTGGTCGTTACAAGCAGTAATAAGTTTTTCCTCATTAGAGATTAGCAAGTTTTGTACTTCCTTAATCCCAGCTAGCTTACTAGCAATTGCCGTACGTTTTGAATCTTCAAGTGTAATAGACATCGAGCGTTCTCCTTGCTAAGTATTGCTTCATCGATTGTCGATGAACTCTCTCTTTATTTAAGATAAAAGATTGCAGCCGATATCTCATCTCTCTAATGGTAGATAAGTTATTTTGAAGCTGGGATGTATTCATTAAAATAAGGGCAAACTTACGTTCGCCCTCTAATTCTAGATCTGCATCCCGCTCGATCGATAAAACTAATTTAGGCGAAAGATTTGCCAGCAGCACTCAAGGCTTTACCTGATTTTTGAAGTATGCCTTTAAACCCGCGTGGAGCATTAGCCGCAGCGGTAGTCGTCAGCTCGCCAATTTTGCCCATGAGCGCGCTTAGTTCGGCAGCTTTAACTTTATTACCTTTCAGGAGCTTTTTCAGATCCTTGAGTTCGGTCGCAATTTGCTGGAAACTGGCATCTTCAGATTTATGCAGGAGATCGTACCACCGCTCGATTTGTTCGATCGCTAATTTAAGCTCGATTTGCTGGGGTTCTGTGTCGAGAGTATCCACCAGCTCATTTAAGGCATCATGCTGCTCGGTATCTTCGGCTTTGGCTAAAGAGCGACCGACTTTTGTTAATTGCTTGCCTAACTGTTGTAGGGGTGTTTTGAATTCTGTTGCGGCTGCACTGGCGATATTGGTCGTTTGTTCGCCCAGATGGCCGATTAACTCGCCTAGCTCGTGTCCGCTTGGCTCTTTGCGTTTTAAGAGCTTGTGTAATTCTTTCAACCCACTGGCAATTTCTTTAGCTGCTGGTTGTTTTAAGCCATCGACTAATTTATGAATGCCATCAATCGTTTTTAAGGCAACATCGGGATCGATCTCGCTCAAATCGCCTTGCAATACTTGTACCAATGAGTCCAACTTTTGCAAAGGTTGGCTATCTGTTGACTCCGCACCCGCTTGAGCTGGTTTGGCAGTTTTTTTTGGTTCTTTAGCTCCATCTGCTAGTTCCTGTTGTTCGGCTCCATGTTCGATCGAGTCTGCTTGAGTCGATTCGCGCTTATCCTGAATCTGTCTTTGGCTAGCCATGATGCTAAATTCTCGATCGATAGATGATTAACCCCCAGCTTACAAAGCTTTAGCGGCAGTACCCTCGTTCTAAGGATGTAGGTACCAATCAGCCATTTGAGAGAGGGTTTGGGTTTGGGATGGGGAGACTGGGGGACTGGGGGACTAGGGGACTGGGGGACTGGGGGACTGGGAGCATGGATAGATTTTTAATCCTCCTTACTCAAATTAAGTCCAGTAGAGAATCTTCGCGTGGGGAAATCGCTGCGATAGCTCTCGCATGAAGAAACCGCGCAGTGACTTCATGATATCCGTGTCATAGACATACTTAATTCCGCCAAACTTGTTTCGCTTGAGAGTCCGCTCCGACTCATCCATCTCTAGCTTGCTTTGAGGATACCACTTGGTGAGAGTTTCCTTCGAGCCTGGTGTAAAGCGGTGCGAAATTAGCTCGAATGTCAAATCGCAATCAAAATCTAAGGCAGTCGCGATCGAGTCTAACAACTGAGTATAGTGTAACTCCCAATCTTCGATCGGCATAATCGGCGCAATTACCAGCCCCACGGGGTAACCACCACCCCCGCGTGCTGGGGGTAAAGCCAACTTCCGCACCGCTTGTAATCGCGCTGCAACGGTCGCCGTACCGCCCTCAAACCGCAGCGAAGCTGGTGCGGCATTGACACTGAACCGACAGCGCGTATGCCCGTTGTGAGGCAAATCTAACAGCCCATCCACCGCATCAAATTTGGATACCCAGCGCAAATATCCATCTTTACGGGTACCAAAATAACGAATGCATTCTGCTAAACTACCCGTGAGATGCTCGATGCCCAGCGGATCGGTATAGCAACTAACTTCAAAACTAGTCTGTTCGCCTGCACGTTCGTAAGCGGCCAAATTTGCCAAAGTCTGCGGCAGATTGGCAAAAGCGCGAATTACTGGCGGCCCTTGCAGGCTCCCTGCTAAATAACAGTACTGACAGTGCGCCGGACAGCCTTCAGCGAGGTGAAATTGCCAGTCGGCAGAGGGGGGGATGGGACTCAGCTTAAAACTACTCGGAGGGGCTGTCACGACAGCTAGAGTGCGCTTGGAAATTTGATAGGTTTCGCGATCGTTTTCACCCCGCAGTCCAGTGAGACGGTTGTGAGGGAGGATTTCGATCGGTAAATTTAAGGACTCAGTGCGGGCGAGGATCTGTTGTCCCCAAGGTTCGGCGATGGCTGCGGGGGTAAACAATACCTGCTCTGGCATCCAGAGTCGCGGTAGGCTGGCTGAAGCGGTAGTAGACTCAATTGCGATCGACACAATAAT
>NZ_JANPLS010000081.1:0-2374 GCF_031422475.1 Chamaesiphon sp. VAR_48_metabat_403 | reverse complement strand
ATATCTGGATGCTCATGCTCTTTTAGTGCTCTTTGTAATTTCTCTTTTGTTTCGGAATTTAGGAAACTTTTAGCAGGCATTAAATTTAGGCGATCGCGAACATATTATACAGTAAGTGCTTTAGATGCCAAACAGCTTATTCACAACTGTGGCAGGGTGTCCGATCGCAGGGCTTTCGGCTGTAATTTTTTTGCCGTTCTGTGGAAACGTAGGCATAACTAGAGACAGCTATCGCAGTCAAGATCGCCATGCTACTAACGATTGCAAAAGTTGGATCTGTAGCAATACCTTCAATGTTTTGCCGATCGACCGTCAGTAAATTAGATGACTGAGTGGCGATTAATGTTGCTTCCATTTCTATTATATGGGATAATTTTATAGACCCGATCGATTCTCTGTCTCTAGCCAATTGCAGAGAGAATGACACTTAGAGCGGTCTCAATCTGTCTCTAACTCACACATCTTATTTATACTAAACATTGGCTAGTAAATGAATCGATCGATAGACATATTTTTGGTCGCAATCTGATTGGTTAAATCTCCGTCGATCGATAGAGATGGCGGTAAACCGGACATAGGCTCTAAAAGAAGATCGAGGGATAATAGAGCTATAAACCTCATCACGCGCCAGATATGAAACCCCTATTACAAGGTCAGGGATTGCCCCCATTTCCAGAGATTACGCCAGAGCAAGTCGTTCCCGCGATGACCGAACTACTGACTGAGGCGAACGCAGCATTAACCCAGCTTGAAGCTAATATTATTCCTACTTGGGCGGGATTGGTCGAACCACTCGATCGATTGACCGAACGCATCGGCTGGAGTTGGAGCATCGTCGGACACCTGATGGGTGTCAAAAATAGTCCCGAACTTCGTGCCGCCTACGAAGAAATGCAGCCCCAGCTAGTCCAATTCTGGACGCAATTGGGACAAAGTGCCGCTCTCTATCAGGGCTACAAGGCGATCGCAGCCAGTCCCGAATTTGCTAACTTCGATGCAGCCCAAAAACGGATTATCGAGGCTGCCATCCGCGACATGGATCTATCTGGAGTCGGTTTGACGGGAGAGCCAAAGCAGCGATTTAATGAGATTCAATTGGCACTTGCCGAACTTTCTAATAAGTTCTCTAATAATGTCCTCGATGCGACTAAAGCTTATAGTCTTACCCTGACTAAGCCAGAGGACATCGCTGGACTACCCGCAAGTTTACTCGCTCAAGCAGCCCAATCAGCCAGAGCCGCCGGAAATGAAGCCGCTACCCCCACAGATGGCCCGTGGACGATTACGTTGGACGCGCCTAGTTACGGCCCCTTCATGCAACACAGTCAACGCCGGGACTTGCGCGAACAGGTGTATAAAGCCCTCATCAGTCGGGCAGCATCGGGGGACTATGATAATTTAGGTAATATCGATCGCATCCTCGAATTACGTCGCGAAAAGTCCAACATCCTCGGCTTCGATAACTTTGCCGAACTCAGCCTCGCCAGCAAAATGGCACCCAACGTCGCCGCCGTCGAAAATCTGCTCGAATCCCTCCGTAGTGCCAGCTTTGAAGCAGCCAAACAGGATCTCGAAGATCTTCGCGCCTATGCCATCTCTAAAGACGCACCCGAAGCCAACGATCTCAAACATTGGGATCTCGCCTACTGGTCGGAACGCTTGCGGGAAGCCAAATTCGACTTCAACGCTGAAGAATTGCGCCCATACTTCCCCTTAGAACAGGTACTTTCGGGCTTATTTAACCTCGCCCACAATCTGTTTGGCATCAATATCACCGCCGCCGACGGACAAGCACCCATCTGGAATCCCGATGTCCGCTACTTCCAAGTCGCCAATGAGCAAAATCAACCGATTGCTTACTTCTATCTCGACGCATATAGCCGCCCATCCGAAAAACGCGGTGGTGCGTGGATGGCAGATTGCATCAGTCGCTCCAAATTGACCGACAAAGATGGGTCTACAGTCCGTTTACCCGTTGCTTACCTCACCTGCAATCAAACGCCCCCAGTAGACGGCAAACCCAGTCTAATGACCTTCGGCGAAGTCGAAACCCTCTTCCACGAATTCGGGCACGGCTTACAGCACATGCTCACCACCGTCGATTTCGTCGGTGCATCGGGAATTAGTAACGTCGAATGGGATGCCGTCGAGTTACCCAGCCAATTTATGGAAAACTGGTGCTACCATCGCCCCACCCTGCTGAGTTTGGGCAAGCACTACGAAACTGGCGAACCATTACCCGAACACTATTACCAAAAACTCCTCGCAGCGCGGACATTTATGAGCGGGAGCGGGATGCTGCGTCAGATCCACTTTAGCTGGTTGGATATTGCGCTCCACAGCAGCTACCAACCAGGCGGTACCGAAACAATTG
>NZ_JANPLS010000080.1:0-17166 GCF_031422475.1 Chamaesiphon sp. VAR_48_metabat_403 | reverse complement strand
GAGGGTGGAGACGAGGGCGCGATTGTTGTATGCTCGATCGATATCGGTAAATGGTTCGCCAGCGCGGAGTTTTTCGAGCAGGTTGTACATTCCGGTGATGGTAATGTCGGGATGGGCGGCTTGAACTTGTTTGCGATGGCTATCTAATCGATCGCCCAATTCTCGAATCTTTTGCTTTTGTTCTGGGGTAGGATCTGGAAATGGGAAGCGATCGAAACAAAAATTCTTTGGATAAACTGGTGTTATTCCTCGCTTTGCCGCACAAGATAATGCCCATGCGACGTGTACTTTACTCGACAAAACACCTATGACATAGCTATCTTCAGATCCAATAACAACCAATTTATGCTCTGGTTTACAGTCACTATCTAGAAATACGAATACACGATGCTTTGATGTTTCAGATGTAACGATAAATCGTTTCAAACCGCTGATTGATTCTCTGGTTTTTTCATTGCTGCGACGAAATAGCCACCAGTATTTTCTCAGCTTTGGATCTCTATTTACTTGTCTTTCTGCATAAACAAAATCTCTTAGATGCTGATAGATTGCAGGATAAGATGAAGCCAAATTCTCTTCTGTTAATCCATGAGTATCTATGACAAATAGATCTCTACTTCTTTCAGAAATATCATCGCCATTGAAAAGAAGATTTATAATTGATTTTGAGCTTGGCTGATTTATCGTAAAGTTATTAAGCTGTTCTCTATTTATCACAAAACCTCTGTTACCCAACAGTAGCCCAGTTCCGGCTATTCCGTAGTTTGATTGCAAAGAAGTAGAGGAGGTAATGTTAGTACCAATCCGTAAATCTTCATAGATTGTCCCAATTTGTCTTGTAAAATTGACATGTATTTCCTCTGAATCACAATTTTGTTCGGAGATAAGAGAGACTAAAGTTCCAGTCTTAATGCCTAGTTCGCAGGCTGTCATAGCGATTCTTACCGATGCAGCATCACTTGATTCAATCCAAGGATGATCTGGAATAACGAATATTAAACTAACAGAGTTTGTGCTGTTAATTGCATTAGATACAACGCGACGATTAGAAGATTGGCTAATACTATTACTTGTAATCAATCCAAACCTTTTAACCTGGTTGTTTGCTACAAGTATTGCGGCTTTATGCCACCAATACATTACGAAATCTGCACCATCAGGAACTTGATTTTTATAAGCATCACGAAATGCTTCTATATATCCATCTCCCAGTCTTTCTACGAGAAAGAGTTTTCCCGGAAAAGGCGGATTTGAGACGATATAATCTGCCTCTGGCCATTCCGCAGCCCGCGCATTAAGATACTTGTAAATAATGACTCGATCGAGCGGATCTGGCACATCCTCACCCGTTACTGGATGCTTCATCATTCTGCCACCTCAACGAGATCGCACCTCACCCGTTTTCGCGTCTAGATCCGGCTCCCGCCCGTCGTAAGCCAACACCGCATCCCGACATTCGATATTCCCAAACGCTTGGAGTACAGGTTCCGGCGGTGCTGCATTGCCATACCGCTTAAAATACCATTGGAGATACCCGATCCAGATTACCAGCTCCGCGATCGCCGCCGCACGCGGATTGATTTCGATGCCCAAAAACTGGGCTGGATTCACCTGTTCCAACACATTTAACTGGACATTTCCCGCCACATCTACCAGCCGTGCAATGGCTTCTTGCTCCAACCCCTTCAATAAATCCAGCGTCACGTATAAGAAATTCCCCGTACCGCAAGCCGGATCTAAAATCCGCACCTGACGTAATTGGGTCAAAAACTGCCCGATCTCCTGCTCCGCCTTCTTCTGCTGCAACCCCGTCGGTTCCTTCCCTTCTGGCGTGGCTAAAATCCGCCGTAATTCCAACTCCACCTCATCCCACTGTTGGCGCAACGGTTCCATCACCACCGGACGCACCAACCGCTCCACATACGATCGCGGTGTATAATGTGCCCCTAAGCGACTGCGTTCCTTCTTCTCCAACGCCCGCTCTAATAACGTCCCAAAAATCGCTGGCTCTACCTGACTCCAATCCTTCGCCGCCGCTGCATATAAGACTTCCAACTGTTCCTTGGGCAAGTCAAACGCCGTCGCATCCTCAAAGAAGCTACCATTAAACCGCAAAATTCGCTCGAAGCCGAAGGTACCACCCGTATTCATCGTTTGCCAGAGCTGTTCGATTTCCGGCTTAAATGTGTGCGGATTGGGTATCCATCGATCGCGTAATGCCTTGGTAAACACCTCCCCTTTGAGTAATTCCACATCCTCGGCAAACATCGTAAAAATACACCGCATCAAAAAGTTTGCCACCTCATGCGCCGAAACTGGTTCGGCACCGCCGTCGATACCGCCGTCGATACCGCCGTCGATTGAAATCGAGGCTGGTGTTGCAAAGTCCGCCTGCGCGGACTGAGATCTAGAGTCCGCCTTTGCCGATTTTGCACTACTTTTAGTCCGCGTAGGCGGACTTTGCATCATGAGCGGCGGTTTCAACCGCACGCTCACCAACTCGGATTGAGCATTCTCCTCCAACCACCGCGACAACTTCGCCAATTCCGCCGCCACTTCTCGCGTTACCCGCGCCCGATATTTCTCAGGATTCAGCGATTGCGGCTCGACAAACATCGCCACAAACCTGTCGAATATTTCCGGCTGTGCCAAATCCTTGAGATTTATCGTCTGACGCGCCCCATAACTCCCATACGCACCACTAAACCCCGCCCACACCTCAAAATGCGAACCAATATCGCAAGTCATCAAAAACGGCGGTAACGAAGGCAACATCCGGTTATAAGCATAAGACTTCGCCTGGTTAAACGCCTTCTGCATCTCATCCCGATAGCCCTTCGTTCCCCGCTTGCCGTGTCCCTTACTCGAATTGGTACTCCCCTGCTTTGCCTCAATCAGGAAGTGCCCCTCTTTATAAAAGTCCGCAAATCGCGTCGTCTCAGCCTTCTCACTGAAAAACTTGATGTTTTTGTCAAAACAATAGCGATCGCCTGCCTCGCTGCCTTTTGGGGGCGGTGCTGGCACATTTAGAGCCACGCACAAATCGCCAAAAAAGGTTTGATAATTCGCCCGTTCGTTCCCTTCTGAACCCAACCACTTAGTCAGGAAATCTTCAACTCGTTTACTTTCTGCTGCATTCATGCAAGTATGAACCTATCGATCGGGGGTCTAGCTGAGATATCTTACCGCTAAGTAACTTACAATGAAAGCATTCTGGCTTATTAGAGGATACCTGAAAAAGTTTTTTGATGTGGATCGTAGATCCAAATCCCCCTAAATCCCCCTTTTCAAGGGGGACTTCCGGATCCGGTTCCCCCCTTTTCAAGGGGGGCTAGGGGGGATTTCTAGGGGTTATGCTTGAAAAAAATTGACTTTTCTCAGATGTTTTTTCGATCGTTAGTAAAACAGTGTTGAAGCCTTAGGCAATTGCGTATCTACAACTGTCAAAGTATCTATCTAATCAAAGTTGCCATGCAAGTTACATTCGATTTGCCAGATGAAGTTGCGACTGAGATCCAACCATTTGCAGATAAACTGCCTCAAATCCTGGAGTTGGGTTTGCGAGAATTGAAGGCGATCTCTCAAGCAGGATTTTCTAGGATACCTGAAGTTCTAGAATTTCTGGCAAGTCTCCCGCCAAATGAAGCCATTATTGCTCTGCGTCCCTCAGAAGCCCTGCAAGAGCGGATTAGTACTTTACTAGAAAAAAATCGAACGACAGGCTTAACTCCAGCAGAAGAACAGTTATGGCAAGGGTATCAGTATCTAGAACATATTGTCAGAATGGCAAAGGCTAGAGCTTTATTAAAGCTCAAGGAATCCCAGTCCGAATGAGTACAACCTATATTTCTGTCGCTCTAAGAAAACAAGTTTATGAACGAGCAAACGGTTGTTGTGAATATTGTCTGATTCCTGATGTAGCTAGTTTTTCAGCTCATGAGATCGACCATATTATTGCTGAAAAACACGATGGACGGACTGAATCTGAAAATTTGGCTCTATCCTGTAATCTGTGAAACAAATATAAAGGTAGCGATCTTGCTTCTGTAGATCCAGAAACAGAAAAAATTGTCCCATTATATCATCCTCGCCAAAATCTCTGGCGCGAACATTTTCGACTGAGTGGGGGTGAATTTATGCCTTTAAGCCCCGTCGGTCGGGTTACAATTCGGTTGTTGCAGTTAAACCGTCGCGACCGAGTTGAAGAACGTCAGCTTTTAATCCAAGCTGGAATACTTGAGCCATAAACTCGCCCCTTTTTTACTTATTTACCCATGCTTCCTCAACACCGCTGGCAAATAGCACCGAGTAACTTATCACAGGCTGCAACATTAGCGGCGGGAATTGTGCTGACACCTGGAGAGCCGACATCACAATTACTCGCACAGGTGCTGATGAATCGGGGCATCGAGACGCTCGAACAGGCGGAGTTATTCATTCACCCAGAAACAGCGGAATTACCCTCGCCGTTGACTGAATTTCCCGATCTTGAGCTAAGTTTAGATATCCTGGTAAACGCGATCGAGCATAAGTCTAAAATCGCGATTTGTGGGGACTATGATGCCGATGGGATGACTAGTACTGCATTACTGTTGCGTGCGCTCTCGGCTTTGGGTGCGGATGTAGACTATGCGATTCCCAGTCGGATGTCGGATGGGTACGGGATTAACAAGCGGATTGTGGAGGAATTTCACGCTGAAGGTGTCAAGTTAATTATCACGGTAGATAATGGCATTTCGGCAGTTGCGGCGATCGCCAGAGCGGTAGAATTGGGCTTGGAGGTAATTATTACCGATCACCACGATTTACCGCAGGTATTACCGCCAGCACAGGCGATTCTAAATCCGAAACTAATTGCCGAATCTTCGGTTTATCGCGCGATCGCGGGTGTGGGTGTCGCTTATCTGTTAGCTTTAGAATTAGCTAATAGACTCGATAAACCATCTTTGAGCAATGAGTTATTAGAATTATTTACATTGGGTACGATCGCCGATTTAGCACCATTAACGGGCATCAATCGTCGCTTAGTCAAGCAGGGTTTACAATTATTACCTAACTCGCAAGTTACGGGAATTCAAGCCTTAATTGAAATGTCCGGTACCCAATGCGGTACGGTAGCTAAAAATACTGCCATGAAACCTGAAGATATCGGGTTTAGATTAGGCCCTAGAATTAATGCGATCGGTAGAATTGACGACCCGCAGATTATTATTAATTTGCTGACAACTAACGATATGGGTGTCGCTCTAGCTAGGGCGATTCAGTGCGAACAGGTGAACAAACAACGCCAAGACATGTGTGCGCGGATCGAACAAGAAGCGATCGATCTCATCGAGCATGGCAACTATCACATCAAACAAAATCGTGTTTTAGTTATCGTCCATCCTGGTTGGCATCATGGTGTAATTGGCATTGTCGCTTCGCGGTTAGTCGAACGCTATGGCGTACCAGTATTTATCGGGACGAATGAAGACGAACATCACATCCGAGGATCGGCACGCAGTATTCCTGAATTTAATGTGTTTGATGCCCTAAACTACTGTCACGATCTGCTGGGTAAATACGGCGGACATCGGGCGGCGGGTGGCTTTTCGATGCCGACAGAAAATCTAGCACAATTTCAACAGCAGCTCAGTGAATTCGCCCATAAGTGCCTAGAAATAGAGCATCTCAAACATTTAGTCAAAATCGATGCCGGGGCAGATTTAGCGGCGATTAACATGTCGTTGTACGAACAAATCGATGCGATTCATCCTTGTGGAATGGAGAATCCCGATCCGGTATTTTGGACGGCAAATGTCCGGGTCATCGAACAAAAAATCGTCGGCAAAGGGCATCTGAAATTTACTGTCGATACGCCAGAATTTCCTAAAGGAATTAAAGCGATCGCGTGGCGATTTGGTGATTATTTCCCGCTGCCTAAATATTTGGATATTGCTTATAAGCTTAAAGAGAATAACTGGAAAGATTCGAGATCGATCGAACTCGAAGTAATTAGCGTTCGCTTGCCAGTAACCGCACAGACTTATAAGTTTAATTATCAAGAACGCGATTATAATTGCAGTATGTCTGAAAACAAAGAACGCCTAATAATTGTCAACGATCGGGGTCAACTTCTGGTAGTAGATAAAGGTCAGAAAGTAGCCGAATTAGTCATTAGTGTCGGATCGATTCAAACTATCGATATTACCAAGGCTTATTATTTCGATTTGATCCAAACGGCAGTGCGAGTAGTACAAAATCATTAAAATGGCATCGATCGAGATCCGCGCTTTGAGGCTGCATCGCTCGATTTGCAAATCCCAGACATAAAGACATAATTTGTCGATTTTGAACATCGATCGCGACCGGATAAAAGTTAACATCGATCGTGAGTTATTAGAGAAAATCGATCCACAGATGAAAGCTCAAGCCATCCGGTTTTGCGATCGCCGCGCAGACATAGATCTGCATCAACTTCAAGCATTATTAACTAAAAGTGCCTTTTGGGCGGCCGATCGTCAGATCGAAGATCTCAAAATTGCTGTCGATCGCAGCGAACCTGTAGTATCGGCTTGGGATGAAGATAAGTTAATCGGGTTTGCTAGAGCCATTTCAGATGGCGTATATCGTGCGACAATTTTCGACGTAGTAGTTGACTGCGATTATCAACGACTGGGTTTAGGACGGAAATTGGTAGAAACCATTCTCGCGCATCCTTGTATGCAGCGAGTCGAACGCATTTATTTGACTACCACTCACCAACAAAGTTTCTACGAACGCTTAGGCTTTGTCGTCAATAGCAGTACGACGATGGTGTTGAGTACGGCTAGGGTTGATTGAAGGGAGACGAGGGGACGAGGGGAGTAAAATTTCCTAAAGCCTAAAGCCTAAAGCCTAATCATTAACTTTTGTAAACATTCTGAGGATAAAACTCGATCGAATGGGAATCGCAGAAATAGCTAGAACGACTATGAATCAAGTTGTGTAGAGGTTTCAGGCGATCGACAGATGGAGATAAATAACAGCGAGATTGCCTTGCCTCGAAGGTAGGAAGCGGATAACATAATGCATGAGATTATTTAAAAAATAAGAATTTTCGTAGACACCTATTTTAAGGAGGATTGTAGTCGATGGGACTACCCTGGTATCGCGTGCACACAGTCGTCCTGAACGATCCGGGTCGGCTGATCTCAGTGCATCTAATGCATACAGCTTTAGTTGCTGGTTGGTCTGGTTCGATGGCTCTATTTGAACTATCAAACTTCGACCCTAGCGACGCAGTTTTTAACCCCATGTGGCGACAAGGCATGTTTGTCATGCCCTTCATGGCACGTCTGGGCATCACCAAATCTTGGGGTGGCTGGAGTATCGTCCCAGGTGAATCAGCGGCTGACGTTGGTTTCTGGTCTTTTGAAGGTGTAGCTACAGCTCACATTATTTTGTCTGGGATGCTGATGCTAGCATCGATCTGGCACTGGGTGTACTGGGACTTGGAACTGTTTACAGATCCTCGGACTGGCGAACCCGCGCTAGATTTACCCAAAATGTTTGGGATTCACTTGTTCTTATCTGGTTTGCTCTGCTTCGGATTCGGAGCGTTCCACCTAACGGGTCTATTTGGCCCAGGAATGTGGGTGACAGATCCATTTGGCATTACGGGACATGTAGCTCCAGTTGCACCAGAATGGGGGCCATCTGGTTTCAATCCGTTCAATCCTGGTGGCGTAGTCGCGCACCATATTGCAGCGGGTACAGTCGGAATTATTGCGGGGTTATTCCACCTCACGGTTCGTCCGCCAGAGCGGCTTTACAAAGCTTTGCGGATGGGGAATATCGAAACCGTACTTTCTTCGAGTATTGCCGCAGTATTCTTCGCAGCTTTCATCGTTGCTGGAACCATGTGGTATGGAAATGCTACAACACCGATCGAGCTATTCGGCCCCACGCGCTATCAGTGGGATAGCGGTTATTTCCAACAGGAAATTCAACGTCGCGTTCAGACTAGCATCGAAGATGGTAAAACTGAAACCCAAGCTTGGCAGGCAATTCCTGACAGACTGGCATTCTATGACTATGTAGGTAATAGTCCGGCTAAAGGCGGTCTATTCCGCACTGGGCCGATGAATAAAGGCGATGGTATCGTTCAAGGTTGGCAAGGACATCCAGTATTCAAAGACTCCGAAGGTCGCGTCCTGAGCGTTCGTCGCCTCCCGAACTTCTTTGAAAGTTTCCCTGTCATCTTAACTGACTCTGAAGGTGTGGTTCGTGCAGACGTACCGTTCCGTCGGGCAGAATCGAGATACAGCTTCGAGCAAGCTGGCATCACTGCTAGTTTCTACGGTGGCGCGCTCAATGGTCAAACATTTACCGATGCAACCCAAGTCAAGCAGTTTGCACGCAAAGCTCAAGGTGGCGAAATCTTTGAATTCGATCGCGAAAAACTTGGTTCTGACGGTGTATTCCGTACTAGTCCTCGCGGTTGGTTTACTTTCGGTCACGCTGTCTTCGCACTATTCTTCTTCTTCGGTCATCTCTGGCACGGCGCGCGGACAATCTACCGCGACGTATTTGCTGGTGTAGAAGCAGATTTAGAAGAGCAAGTCGAGTGGGGACTGTTCCAGAAATTGGGCGACCCAACTACGCGTACGCGTAGAAAAGAAGCCTAATCTTTTAGGAGTTGGGGTGGAAGCTGCGATTTTATCCGTTACTCCACCCCGATTTCCTGGCTGTTTGTTAAACTAAAATTAATCCCATAGGATTGGAACGCAAGATGGAAGCAACTATTTATATTTTGGTCACCACGCTGGCTTTAGGTACGGTATTCTTCGCAATCGCTTTTCGCGAACCAGCGAAAATCCCTCGTAAAAAGTAAACGACAATTCAGTTTAGTCACGATCTGAGCTAATCTAGAGAAATCTCTAAGTTAGCTCAGATTTTGCTTTTTAGGCTTTAGGCTTTAGGCTTTAGGCTTTAGGCTTTAGGCTTTAGGCTTTAGGCTTTAGGCAATTAAATAGTCTCCCCATCTCCCCATCTCCCCGCTCCCCGCTCCCAACTCCCCGCTCCCCAATGCAATGTTCCTACTGCCAATATACAGATAGTCGGGTCTTAGAATCTCGATCGACAGAAGCCGGACAGAGTATTCGTAGACGGCGGGAATGTTTGCGGTGTAAACATCGGTTTACCACTTACGAACGGTTAGAATTCGTACCAGTTACCGTCATTAAACAAGATGCGCGGCGGGAATATTTCGATCGATCTAAACTCCTGCGGGGGATAATTCACGCCTGTCAGAAAACCGGACTCACTCCCGATACCCTGGAATCGATCGTAGACGATCTCGAAGCTCAACTGCAAGCGCGTACCGTTAGAGAGGTGACAACGGCGGAAATAGGCGAACTGGTACTGCTCGAATTGCGTCCATTGAGTGAAGTCGCTTACGTGCGATTTGCGTCTGTCTACCGTCAATTTCAAGGGATTCGCGACTTTGTAGATACACTAGATCGGTTGAATGAAACGAGAAGTCAGGATGCGGATGTAGATAGTCAAGCAACTGGATCGTTTGTGAGGTAAGACAGTAATAGATTAGAGACTTCGCGTTCAAACTGACTATCGCTGACAAAATTAGGATGTTCGATGACGGCGGCATGACACAGCGCATCAACAGTCCGACTCAGAATAAATACCGTCAGATTGATGTTTTGCGGACTAATCTTATCCCGCCAGCGTTCGAGATACGCGCCTAAAAGTTGGGCGATCCGTTCGTCCGCTCGGTTCATTTGTGGCGATCTTTCAGAGCGGGGAATTTCTTCACTTAATACTTGATGCAACCGGGGATTAATTGCATGAGCGGCAACCACTACCGTGACGATTTCAGGAATTACTATTTCTAATGGTGAGTCAAATAAGCAATTGAGTTTTGTCTCAATTAACTCTACCATTTCTCGTGCATGTTGCTCCATTAAAGCAGTCATCAGGGATTCTTTGTTGGGGAAGTATTGATATAGGGAGCCGATACTAATCCCCGCTCGTTCGGCGATCCGGTTAGTATTTGCTTTATCGTAGCCTTCCTCCACCAAAATGCGAGTAGTTGCCTCTAAAATCGCTTCAACGGTAACTCTCGATCGATCTTGTTTTGGCAGTTTGCGGGGCGTTGTCGGTGGTTTTCGTGGCATTAGCACACCTAAATAGAAAGCGAGTTGGCAACATGAGTATTTGCTCGTATTATAGTGCTAATTGCCAATTTAATCGCCTCGAAATTCCGGCTATGAACGACCTGCACCATCTCAACGAGCCAAAATCGATAAAAGCGATCGATACCGACAGTCGCGCTGCTGGTTTCACCATGCCATCCGAGCCGCTGACATGTGCCTTTTTACGTACTTTATCAGCATCGAAACCAAGTGGCAAATTCCTCGAACTTGGTTCGGGTACGGGTTTATCTACCGCCTGGATTCTGGATGGAATGGATGCAAATTCACACTTGACGACGATCGATAACGATGCAAATTGGCTAGAGATTCTTAATAAATATCTAGGTAAAGATCCGCGACTGACAGTAATTTGTGGCGATGGCGATGAATTTTTACGATCGGTAACCGGACAACAATTCGACTTTATTTTTGCCGATGCTTGGTCGGGAAAATATCAATGTTTGGATGAAGCATTAGATTTACTCAAGCCTGGTGGTATCTACGCGATCGATGATATGCTACCCCAACCAAATTGGCCGGAAGGACATGCCAAAAAAGTAGAAAAGCTAATTTTTACACTCGAACAACGTAGCGATCTGCGGATTATTAAAATGTCTTGGGCGAGTGGAGTAATTATCGGGACTAAAATCTAATTACATTTAATTTAATCGATCGAGACATCATGAATTCATCTAAATATCGAGTATTTGTTTGTACGAGACAGCGTGGCGATTTAAATACCCCCGAAAGCTGTTGTTTTAATTGTGGTGGTGTAGAAATATATAAATCTTTTGTCGATGAGATCGATCGACAACAATTAGCAGATCGAGTCGAAATTCGGCAGTCGGGATGTTTGGATCGATGTGAAGCTGGGACGGTTGTTGCCGTTTATCGTGCTCATATGCCAGATTTTGCTTGGCTACCAGATCAAATTCAACGTAAAGTCAGAAAAATATTATTTCCCAATCGCCATTTATACGGTCATCTGACTCAGGCAGATATTCCCGCGATCGTCGAAAGTCATTTCATTGATGGAAAACCGCTAAAACGCTGCCAGATTACTAGTAATTAATCGAAAGGATCGACAAATTCAGTGCAGCGATCGTCAGAAAGTAGCTGGAGCGGGTAGGCAGTTTTCATCAACTAGAATTCAGGTACTTTCTAGCCAATCGATCGATGATTTCATCAGTAGTCAGTATTCAAGTTTCAGTAAGTGCGATCGAGGCTTTTTGTCATGTTGTCCCGATCGAGGTAAGATCGATCTTTAAAGGTTATGGTTTATTGCCCGCAGTGATTCGCACAGAGGCTCAAACTGGCAATTGGGACGCAATCGGACAGACGCGCATAGTTCATTTGTCTGATGGTAGCTACGCTCAAGAACGCCTGACACAGTATCATCAGCCGCACTATTTCGCCTATGTCGTCAGCGATTTCTCTGGTGCTTTGGGCTTTTTAATCTCATCAGCAACCGGGGAATGGTGGTTCGATCGCGATGCTGCGGCGGATCGCACGCTGATTCGCTGGAAGTACACATTTATGCCGAGATCTTGGTTTGCAGTTCCGCTGTTGTGGATCGTTAATAAATTTTTGTGGGCGGGATATATGCGATCGATCGTGTCAAATGTCCAAACACAGCTTGATGCTCGGTCGATTGATTAAATTTTGGGCGATCGATGGGTATATTAGAGATAGCGTGTGACGATCGGAACCCTATGCAAAATTCAGCAGCAGAATTTATCGGACAAGTTTTATGCGATCGTTACCAGATCGAAAAGCAGTTAGGGCAAAAGACTGGTAGACGCACATTTTTAGCGATCGATCTTCAGACAGAATTACCCGTCGTTATTAAACTACTGATATTTAATAACGAGTTTATTTGGGACGATCTTAAATTATTCGAGCGCGAAGCCGAAACACTCAAGCATCTCGATCTCCCCGCCATTCCCCGCTATTTAGACTATTTTGAATTTGACTTACCCAAATTAAAAGGGTTTGCGCTCGTGCAAACTTATATCGATGCACCATCGCTCGAAGAAGTCGTCAGTTCCGGTAGACGGTTTACCGAGAGCGATTTACAAGAATTTGCAACATCCGTACTCGATATTCTCGATTACTTGCACTCGCTTCAACCGCCAGTAATTCATCGCGATCTCAAACCCAGTAATATCCTCCTTGCCAATCGTTCGGGCAACAGTATCGGCGAAGTATATCTCGTCGATTTTGGTTCGGTACAGAACGTTGCAGCCAAGGATGGGGGGACGATGACGGTGGTGGGAACCTATGGTTATATGCCGATGGAACAATTCGGCGGTAAAACGGTGCCAGCTTCCGATCTTTATAGTTTGGGTGCGACTTTAATTTACACGATTTCAGGTACCCATCCCGCCGATTTACCCCAAGATGATGGCAAAATTCAGTTACCAGTTAATAATCTCAGCAAAGGCTGGCGGCGGTGGTTGGAAACGATAACTGAAGTCAGTCTCAAAAAACGTTTTCCTGATGTTAGTACGGCAAAATTAGCTCTAGCACGATTAGATGAAAGCGATAGTATCGTCAGAGAAAAGCCTTATGGTAGTAAGATAGTTTTAAATAAACAAGCCGATGCGATCGAGATTTTCATTCCCGATCGACGTTTTCCGATCCAGTGGAGAGTTGCGTTTATTGTCAGCTTATTTATTTTGCCAATTCAATTCACATTGACAGTATTGTTTGGCTTCTATATTTTCATTAGTATTCCGCTGACCATTTTGTCACCACAATTGTTAGCTTTTGCGCTAGTTATCTATAACTTCATTTACTATTTTTTCGGTAAATTGCATTTGAAAATAACTAAGAATCGCATTAGTTTTCATAAAAGAATTGGTATTTTTCAATTTGGACGGCAGACACCTACCAGTCCTTATTTGAATATCGATCGGCTCGTCTATCGTCTGAAATCTCAACTACAAGGTGAAAAAAAAGCACTCTTTACAACAACAAAAGAGATAGTTATACATGCTGGCGTGAGAGAATATCGGATTCACAGCAACAGCGAGGCTGAATGTGAATGGTTGCTGGCAGAATTAAGTGAGTATTTAGATTTACCAGTGAATAGATAACTTATGAAAACAACCGACAATATTGTTTTGATAACAGGCGGTACTTCTGGAATTGGATTGGCTCTAGCAAAAAGATTTCTCGATCTAGACAATATAGTACTGTCAAAGTATTTGAGATAATTCCACCGATTGTCGATACACCCATGACAGCAGGGCGCGGACGTGGGAAGATTTCACCAGAGGCTTTAGTTGCTGAATTTTTGACTAATTTCGAGCGAGATCGCTATGAAATACAGATTGGTAAAACAAAATTATTAGTCATCCTCGATCGAATTATGCCAACACTTGCGGAACGGTTTATTCGTTTGGGGCTTTAAACCATACTATGTCCCCGACTTCTTGCAAGAAGTCGGGGATATGTCGTAACTGGATGATAAAATTTGGGTTTAGACTACTCGATCGCGCTCTAACGAATTAATCTATGAATACCCCAGTTTATCCCGTGCGTTGGCAAAACGATCGCGTGTTATTAATCGATCAGAACCGTCTACCAAATGAGTATACATACGTCGAGATCGATCTGGTGGAAGATATGGCACGCGCCATTTCGACGATGATCGTTAGGGGTGCGCCAGCGATTGGCGTGGCGGCGGCTTATGGGATGTATTTGGGTGCCAAAGAGATTACCACCACAGATCGAGATGAATTTTTGACACAGTTGGTGACAATTGGCAAAACGCTTAGAGCGACGCGCCCGACGGCGGTAAACTTGTTTTGGGCGATCGATCGGATGGAGGCGACAGCGCGCAATTGTGCGGGGACTGTGGCAGAAATTATCCCGCAATTATTAGTTGCCGCGCAGCAGATTAATGCCGATGATATCGCAACTTGTCAGGCGATCGGCGCGCATGGCTTGAAAGTTTTACCCAGCAGCCCAGATAAGCTATGTTTGCTCACGCATTGTAATGCGGGTGCCCTAGCAACGGCTGGCTACGGCACGGCACTTGGGGTAGTACGTTCGGCTTGGACGCAGGGACGGTTGGCGCGGATCTATGCCGATGAGACGCGCCCGCGTTTGCAGGGTGCCAGACTGACTAGTTGGGAATGCGTGCAGGAGGGAATCCCCGTGACGGTGATTGCTGATAGTATGGCGGCACACTGTATGAAGCAGGGCTTAATCGATGCGGTGGTAGTAGGAGCCGATCGGATTGCTGCTAATGGCGATGCTGCGAATAAAATTGGTACCTATAGTCTCGCCTTGGTAGCTAAAGCGCATAATATCCCGTTTTTTGTCGCCGCACCGCGATCGACGATCGATTTTAGCCTTCATGATGGGAGTGGGATTCCGATCGAAGAACGTCATCCCTCCGAACTTTACCAGATTGGCGATACGATCGTCTGTCCCCCCGGCGTGGAGTTCTACAACCCCGCTTTCGATGTCACCCCAGCTCATTTAATTCAGGCAATTATTACCGAATTCGGCGCATTTCCACCGACCGAAATTATCGACCTTAAAAATAGATAATTAACATCTTGCATCAAAACATAGTTATCTGGGCTGTAGGTGGCTGAAAACACCCAATTGGTATGTCTAACCAAAGACTGAAGACAATGACTTTCTAAGGTCAATTTAGCGGTATCTGCCAGCAATCCCGGTAGGTCGTAGATGCTGGTTTGACAATCATCCCCACTCACGACAAATTGGCGACCGGATCGGCTGAATTTAATACCTCTAATCGATCTGGTGCCAATTCAATGGCTAAATTGAGCACATTTCCCGCTAAATAACCCGCAGGAATCGGGACGATCGTTTTCCATGCAGTCAAAATATCCTCGAAATGTCGGCTGAGACGATCGCGATCTTTCCAGACGGCTAGCAACCGATCGAGAATCGGTCGTAAAACATACTGAATCTGCGTTTGGCGGAGATAATCTTTCGTCTGTGCCAAGACGATCGCATAGGTATTGAGATGACAAAACCGTTGGCGAAGATCGTCGGGTAGATCGAGCGACAGCTCTGCGGCAAGTTCGCTGACAAACAGATCGATCGAGCGGCTCGTTACATAAGCCATCGTCACTGGTTGAATCGACCAACTCCGATCGCCACAAGCAATGATACAACGTCGGGATAAAGATTGCAGCGCGTTAATCACCTCCCCTGGAGCACGATCGTTGAGGACTAAATTCGATCGCAATTGCGATCCCGTCACTGACTCGCGTTCGATCGCCAACCAGTATACCAATTGCTGCTCTAAGTCGGAGAGGCGATTGAATTGCCGTTCGAGAATATCATCGATATTCCGAAATTTGAGCTGACCTTGCTTCATTAGCGGATACAGCTCCAACATTTTTTCACCACCCCCAGTCATTTCCACGGCGGTAATCGTCGCAATTTTCAGCGCGAGCGGATTGCCCCCATAGTGCGCGTGGACTTCTTGCCACATCTGCTCTGGCAAATGCGGACAGCCAAAAGCTTGAATCAACTGATGTCCGGCAGCCAGAGCGATCCCATCGATCGTCATCGATCGGACCAATTTAGGGTTGACGATCTGCGATCGGGCGATCGTATGCGGTTTTTCTCGACTGGTGAGCATCGCACAACTTTGATGCGGGAGTTCGCCCAGTGCCCTCAATAATCGATCGTATCCCTCATAACCTGGTAAATATTGCCCGCATTGGACTCGATCGGCAAGAATCGATTCGACATTATCCAACACGATCAGACACCGCTGAGATCTCAACGCAGCAATTAATAACTCGATCTGCCCCTCTAACGACTCTGGTAGATCTAATAGCGGTGCTAGACTCAAACATTGCAGCAAATCCACACATAATTCCGATACTGGCGGTAAATTTACTAACGATCTCCAGACCTTGCGCTGAAAATAGCCCTCCAGTTGCCGCACGATTTCTCTTGCTAGTGTCGTTTTGCCCATGCCACCCATACCAATCGTCAAGATCAGCCGACAGCGATCGTCCAAACACCAGTGAGTGAGAGTAGCGATTTCCTCCGTCCGCCCGTAAAATCGATCGGGTAGGTCGATAGTAGCTGCCGATGGGAGATCCTGCCCGATCGCAAAAGCGATCTGACGATCGGCTCGATCTCCGCTAGATAACGGCACATCGGACTGTTGTGTATACCATAACAGTACTGCTGCCAAACTATTTTTGGTGACTTTTTGCCCCAACCGCTGCGTCAGACTCTGCCACAACTGCGCGCCAGTCTCGCGGATATAGCCGATCTGATACCCTCCGGCTGCCCGCCTCAGTCCCGATCGCACCTCATCTTCATCTTGACTATGCAGCCGTTCTTGAAACGCATCGGCTCTAGTTGCTGCGGCAATTTTTTGATAAGTATCACCTGCAATGACCCCCCGCACGATCTGGATCTGGACTAAATTTAAAGACTTGGGAGCCAAAAGTGTTTCAATTATCGCGATCGCTCGATCGGCATCCATATTTAAATCTAGCAGGGAGTTGGAAGCTGAGGAAAATCTGGGGTGTGGGAAATTTGGGGAATTTGAGAAATAACTGCTCAAACCAGATTGCATCTGGATTTTTAGCCGATCGGTTCTTTTTCGATCTTACCTTCTAACCTACTTTTTCCATACTTTTATACTAATTAACTAGCTATTGGATAGGTTAAAGTGTGGCTACAGAGTGTTTGTGTGTTCAACTTTTGATTTCTTTGGTTCGACTTCCTTAACTGAAGCTATTCTCCAAACAAATCAGCCTCAAGTCCGATCGATCTTCATCATCATCGATAGATCGATCGAACTTGAGGGTTTTTTTTATGGGGGAGCGGGGAGCGGGGAGCGGGGAGCGGGGAGCGGGGAGCGGGGAGTAAGAAGTAAGAAGTAAGAAGTAAGAAGTAAGAAGTAAGAAGTAAGAAGTAAGAAGTAAGAAGTAAGAAGTAAGAAGTAAGAAGTAAGAAGTAAGAAGTAAGAAGTAAGAAG
>NZ_JANPLS010000079.1:0-84141 GCF_031422475.1 Chamaesiphon sp. VAR_48_metabat_403 | reverse complement strand
TATACACGGTAGCTTTAAAAAGGGGGACTTTGACTGAATCTTTGCCCCCTTAAAAAGGCAGGGCTGATTCATCCCCTTTGGGAATGAATTTGTCAATATCTAAAGCAATCGGTTTTTAGTTGAAGGTGGTTGTTTCTGAGCATGAACGTACCAGTTATTCGATCGGAATTAATTACTTTTATTCTTGTCAACCTAAGCCCGATCGGGAATGAATCAGCCCTGCCTTAAAAAGGGGGTTTGGGGGATTCGCACCAATTTCGCTTCTCACCCAAGATGTGTATGCACGGTAGCAAACTGAGGTAGTAGGGCTAATTTATGAATTAGCCCTACTACCTCAGTTTGCTGTCTCGACACCCAATTCTAAAGCAGCCACCAATCCGGGCAATGTATATTCAGTTGCTTCGATATCTACCTTACCCAATAAGGCTAGACAGGTAGCCGAAGTCTGAGGACCGATCGAGGCGATGCAGACTTGCTGTTGCCAATCTGTTGGTAAACTGGTGCCGATGAGTTGGTAGAAATGTTGGACGGTTTTAGAGCTGGCAAAAGCGATGATATCTATCTCTCGATTTTGGAGTGCGGTAAGTACGGTGGGATCGATGTGGGCGGGACATTGCGATTGATATGCGGCGACTTCGATGACTGTCGCACCTAAATCGGTAAATTCTTTGACTAAAACTTCACGTCCGCCTGTTTCGACGCGGGGAAATAAAATTCTTTGTCCTGCTGGGGATGTGGGGAAGTTAATAATTAAGGAATCGGCGATAAAGTCGGGCGGGATGAAGTCGGGGGTAATGCCGTGCGGTTGCAACGATTGGGCGGTTTTTTGGCCGACGACGGCAATTTTAATGCCAGCGAGCGCGCGACTATCTTTACCAGCATGTTGGAGTCGGGCGAAGAACGAGTCTACTGCGTTGCTGGAGGTAAGAATTAGCCAATCGAAATCGGTTAATTTATCAATCTCGCGATCGAGATCCTGCCAGCTTGTCGGCGGTACGATTTCTAAAGTGGGCATTTCTAGGACGCGTGCGCCCTTCGATTGTAACATTTGACTGAATCCACTAGCTTGTTTGGCAGCACGAGTCACAAGGACGGTTTTGCCCACGATAAAGGGACGATCGGCACAGTTATCTAGCCCTAAAATTGGATCGATCGGCGAAGTTGACATTTCACACTTGAGATATTCGCGCAATCTGACCACTTGACCCACGACGATGACGGCTGGCGATAGATCGACATCGCCAGTTTCCAGCAGAATTCGACCCAAATCTGAGACCCAAATTTGTTGCTGGGGGGTACCTGCCCAGCGGATAATGGCGATCGGGGTATCGATGGCGCGATCGTGTTTTAAAAGCTGGGTGACTACAGCGGCTAATTGCCTAGCCCCCATTAAAATCACCACCGTGGGCATCCGTGCTAAGGCATCCCAATCGAGATCGTCCGGAAGATGAGCGGTGACAACCGCAAAGCCGCGACTCAGTACCGGATCGGTGAGTGGAATGCCAGCCAGTAACGGGGCGACTAAGGCGGTAGATAAGCCCGGAACGACTTCATAATCGCACTGTGCGGCAATTAAAGCATCAATTTCGGCAGTGACTCGCCCGAAGATAAACGGATCGCCACTTTTGAGCCGAACTACCGTCTGTCCGGTTTGGGCATATTCTACCAGCAATAAATCGATTTGCGATTGAGGCATACTCGGCTGTCCGCCGCGCTTGCCGACATCGACTAAGATACAAGTGTCTGGGACGAGATCGAGTAATCCGCGATCGACCAAAGCATCATAAATTAACACTTCCGCTTGTGTGAGAATCTGTTGCGCTCGCAGTGTTAAATATGCGGTATCTCCTGGCCCCGCGCCCACAATGTATACTTTGTTCATCGAAAAAATTAATTAATTATTATATTTCTCAGACTGTCGATGCGATCGTTCCCCACCGTCCGATCGAGCGATCGGTAAGATCGAGCATTCTCAAGCGATCCCCATCCGCAGGGCTGCCATTGTCGAGAATTCGGATAAACCTATCACAGTATCACAAATTGTCGATCGGACTCGCCGATCGTGCCAAATTGGTGTAAGAATATAATATAATTCCCCATTCAGATCTGATAATTCAGTTTTGGATCGAGTTCGATCGATAAACATCGTACGATGGTTGCAAGCTACCATCAGGCTAACTAATTCGGAGCGATACCGAAACAGCAATTCTTCAAAAAGAGTGGCTGTGCCCGTGAGTCGATTGATAACGGAGGGGAAAAAATCAGCATTCGCTAAGTTCGCTTGCGTTGCTAAGCACCCACTACTACCAGGTAATAGCTTTCATTATATATACTTAGTTTAATCATCAAAATATCAACATTGTGTAGATAAATATATGGTCTTGCCCACATCAAGTCATAATCTAGACGCTCGATCGGTTTCATAAATAGGGACATAGTGGATGAACAACGGCAAAGTCAGAATTTACGAATTGTCAAAGGAATTGAATTTGGAAAATAAGGATTTATTAGGGATTTGCGAAGACTTGAATATTGTAGTCAAAAGTCACAGTAGCAGTATCTCAGAGGCGGAAGCAGAACAGATCGTCACCGCCGCTAACGAAAAATTTCCCGATCGTCACAATAAACCCCTGCGTCAGATCGCGACTGAGAAGGGGGAATCTACTCCTGCCACAACCAAGATCGAACCACCAAAATCGATAACTCCAAATCCAGCCACCGCCAACCAGAGCGCGCCCCAACGACCAAGCGAATCAAAAGCCAGAATCTTGCAAATCGAACACAAAAGCGACAGTCAACACAAGCCATCTTTGATGCCTCAACCGCCGTTACCAGCCCAACAGCCACCCTTGAGACAGCCCCCATCTCAGCCCACTGCCAGTCGTCCGGTCGTTCGGCCGACACTCGGCGGTGAAGCCGTTACTTCCGTCCGCCGTGCGGAGAGCAGTAACACAGAAGGAGCAGCACCCGTACGTGCTGCCAGAGTGTCCAGTCCCGTCCAGCCACCAGCTCCAAAACCCCAATTATCTGGCCCGCCAGCGCGTCCAGCGGATGGCGATGGCGGGGAAGCCAGCGGTGTGGCTCCAGCGGCCAAGTCCCCAGCTCCCACTAAGCCGATCCCCAAACCCCAGATCGTCAGAATCGAACCGGGCAGCCGTCCGGCAGCAGGCGCGCCCACGCGTAGCCCCGCTCCTGGCGCACCGCGCAAGCCAGTTGCCAAAGCCGAAAACGAAGCACCACCGCTCAATCGTCCGCCCGCGCGGATCGTCCAGATTAAACCTCAGGGCAACGGCCCTAAAATTGGCGGAGCGGCTAAAGATGCCAACAGCACCGACAAAGATGATACGCCAACCACCGTCGATCTCGAACTCAAGCGGCCGCCGCTCCGCAAGCCAGTAAATAAAGGCAAAGGCTGGAGTAAAGAAGAGGAAGAAATCGAAACTGCTAAAGCCAAAGTCCCAGCGAAAGGGAAGCGGGTTAAAACAGTGGTCATCGATGAAGATGATGAAGACGACGATCTCGATGGTAACGACAACGCGACCGAGACGATCGTCAGCCTGTCGATCGCCCGACCTGCTAAACAGAAAATCGGTACTGGTGGCGGCATTCGACCCGCATCGGTACCCGCTCAACGTAAGAAGCCCGTCATGAAAGGCGATCGCGACACCAAAGAGCGCAGTAGCAACAACAAACGGGAACAGAAAAGCACCGTTGAAAAGCCAGAGTCGATTACACTCATGGGCAGTATTACCGTCCGCGATTTAGCCGAAATGCTGATGGTAGCGGAAACGGAAATTGTTAAACAGCTCTTCTTTAAAGGGATGGCAATTAGCGTCACCCAAATTCTCGATGCGGGTACCGCCACAATGGTAGCCGAAGAGATGGGTGTGGAAGTGATTACTGGTGTCGAACAAGCAGCGGCAACCAAAGTTACCGAAATGCTCGACCTCGAAGACTTCGACTTACTCCAACGTCGTCCGCCCGTCGTTACGATTATGGGTCACGTCGATCATGGTAAAACTACCTTACTCGATGCCATTCGATCGACCAAAGTCGCTCAGGGTGAAGCAGGGGGGATTACCCAGCACATCGGTGCTTACCATGTGGACATGGAACATGAAGGCGAAACCCAACAGGTGGTTTTCCTCGATACCCCCGGTCACGAAGCCTTCACCGCCATGCGGGCGCGGGGTGCGCGAGTCACAGATATTGCGATTCTCGTCGTTGCTGCCGATGATGGCGTGCGTCCCCAAACGATCGAAGCAATCCGTCACGCTCAAGCAGCAGAAGTACCGATTATCGTCGCCATTAACAAAATCGACAAACCCGGTGCCAACCCCGCTCGTGTCAAACAAGAACTCATCGCCTTCAACCTCCAATCTGAAGACTTGGGTGGCGATACAATTATGGTCGAAGTTAGTGCCCTTAAAGGCGAGAACCTCGATACGCTGCTAGAGATGATTCTCCTAGTTGCCGATGTCGAAGATCTTCAAGCTAACCCCGATCGGACTGCTCGTGGTACGGTAATTGAAGCCCACCTTGACAAAGCCAAAGGCCCCGTTGCTACGCTGCTAGTCCAAAATGGTACCCTCCGCGTCGGCGAAACCCTAGTTGCCGGACACGTATTTGGGAAAGTCCGGGCGATGGTAGACGACCGACTCGCACGAGTCGAAGCTGCTGGCCCCTCTTTTGCCGTCGAAGTCCTCGGTTTGAGCGATGTACCTCAAGCTGGTGACGAGTTTGAAGTCTTCATCGAGAAAGAAGCTCGTGCCATTGCCGATGTCCGTTCTGCCGAACGTCGTCAGTCGCGACTCCAACAAATGATGGCATCCCGCCGGGTCACCCTCAACAGCTTATCAGCCAAGGCTCAAGAAGGAGAACTCAAAGAACTCAACCTGATTCTCAAAGCCGACGTTCAAGGTTCTGTCGAAGCAATTCTCGGTTCCCTACGCCAGTTACCTCAAAACGAAGTCCAAGTCCGCGTTCTCCTCTCTGCCGCAGGTGAAATCACCGAAACCGACGTAGATTTAGCCGCAGCCAGTGGTGCCGTAATTATCGGCTTCAACACCACTCTCGCCAGCGGTGCCCGTTCTGCCTCCGATGATGCTGGTGTCGATGTTCGCGAATACAACATCATCTACGCCCTCCTGAGCGACATTCAAGGCGCGATGGAAGGTCTCCTCGACCCCGAACAAGTCGAAGAACCCCTCGGTCAAGTGGAAGTCCGGGCGGTATTCCAAGCCGGACGCGGCAACATTGCTGGCTGTTACATACTATCGGGTAAAGCCCTGCGGAACTGTAGCATTCGCGTTCTGCGGAAGAGTCAACTGGTGTATGAAGGTACGCTCGATTCGCTCAAACGGGTCAAGGATGACGTGCGCGAGGTCAATTCTGGCTTTGAGTGCGGTATCCGTCTAGATAAGTTTAATGACTGGCAAGAAGGCGATATTATCGAAACCTTCCAAATGGTCAGCAAGCGTCGGACGCTATCGCCCGTTTAAGCAATAACGCGATCTTAATTTTTAAAACCCAGCTTCAGTTAGAAGCTGGGTTTTTTAAGGTAAGTTACATTGAGAATAACGATCTCGGTTAAGATGCCGATCGATTCAATCATCTAAATTAATATTTACTTCCGAATTAGTACGCCCCAAATTACGAATAATAGCAGCGCGATATAGGTGCCTACAAATAGCCATTCCTGCCAAGTATCTTGAGTCTCCATCTGGAACTTCAGTTTTAAATCTCTCGTCTTATTGAATTATATCTTCTTTTCTTACCAGCCGATCGCACCTAGAGTATCATGAACAAGATTCAGTTAATATCGATCGGGTTAGCTATACTGCTGGTGCCGAATGCTGTGTCTGCCCAACCAGAACCTCAAGATAGAACGATCGTCAATAGTCCCACAGCGGCTAGAAAATTAGTAGGCAAGCATAAGCTAAATCTCCAATGGATTGGTTGGGACAATTGGGCAGAATTTGGCAATCTTAAAGTAATCGATCGGCAAGGGATGATGGTGGCAATCGGCAACCAGACTAAAGGAGAAGACTATCTACAAATCGACGGCAAAATTGTCAGTGTTGAAGATAAGCAATTTACATTCAGAGGTAAAATTGTTACGAGAGTCAGTCATATTAATAAAGGCGAGGCTTGCAAGCGAGACGGCGAGATGGTGTTTAAAATAACTGAAAATAGAAAATATTGGCGATTACAGCAAATGCAAAGTCCATGCGATACTGCCACTGACTATGTTGATATCTTCATGCGGTAAATATCGATCGTATTTTTGGTTTTAATTTACAATATTAAAAATCACCCCATTATCGACTCTCTTCTAGAGATACTTCGCGATCGAATTGAATTATGTCACTCAAAAATACTGCTAAGGAAACATTAGATATCCTCAAAGTCGGGAAATATATCAATCAGGCTGGAAAAACAATTGAATTTTTAGCCGCACAACAGAGCGCAGTCAAAAAAACAGTTTTATATACCCCACAACAGTCGTATGTGCTGTTAGAACAGCCTGCCGCTAGTACATCTAAGCAGCAACCTCAGATTGAAGTAACAACCGAAACAACTCAAGTAGCCGCCAATCGGTTAGTGCGTGCTGAAGGATGCGAGGATTTGGTATTGTTAAGCTTCGCATCAGCCCGAAATCCGGGTGGTGGCTTTATTAATGGTGCCAAAGCCCAAGAAGAAGATTTGGCGCGTTGTTCGGGCATCTACCCGTGTCTGCTGACTCAACCCACTTACTACGATATCAATCGTGCGGGCGAATCGTTGCTCTATAGCGACCATATTATCTATTCGCCGAATGTACCCTGGTTTCGCGTCCGCAATCGGGAATTGTTAGATGATGTATTTCTGGCATCGGTAATTACCGCACCCGCACCCAACGCGGGACAAGCTTTGCGTCGAGATCCTGAATGTAGCGCGGCGATTGCAGCCGCACTCGAACGACGTGCTGGCATCGTTCTAGCCATCGCGCGCGACAATGGACATCGATCGTTATTGCTCGGAGCTTGGGGTTGTGGGGTATTTTGCAACGATCCTAGCATGGTCGCCGATGCGTTCGGGCGGTGGCTGGAACATCCCAGCTTTTGGGGTTGTTTCGATAGGGTTGTATTTGCGATCTATACTTCTAATCGTAATTCAGATACGCTGACGGCATTTCAACAGCGGTTTCGATCGAACATCAGCTCAGATGAGATCCAGAAAAGACTAATTTAACTATTGAAATTCCGTTTTCAGTAGGATCGGTTTGAATGGGAAGCTCCGATCTGGAAAGGAATCTAAATATAAATTTTTAGCGTATGTCTAAATAACAATCACTATTAACCCCTCTTGCCATGCCGGATTTAACTATACTCAAACAGCCGATCTCAAGTATCATTTCGATCGGCTCCGCAATCGGGATCGCGGGATTATTTGGCTGGATGACACCCCTAGCAATGGCGCAGCAGATTGAGGGGATAACTGCTTTTGGCGATAGTCTCGTCGATAATGGGAATGTTTTTCAGGCAAGCGGGCAAATATTTCCACCGAACCCACTGTATTTCAAAGGGCGTTTCTCTAATGGCTCAATCTGGGTAGAGAATATTGCGGCTAAGTTAAAAGTTACCAAGACAAGTTCTAATTTCGCTTTTGGGGGAGCTACTAGCGGTACACTCAATACGATCGATCCGGCTTTACCTGGCTTAACCACTCAACTAGATCGCTTTTTACAGACAACTCCAAGGATCGATCCAGATCGATTGTTTATTCTCTGGGCGGGAGCTAACGACTACTTGGGAGATCGGCAACCTAATCCAGCCGTGACAGTCGGTAATTTATCAACGGCACTTCAACGACTGATTGATGCTGGGGCAACACAACTAATGGTGCCTAATCTTCCAGATTTAGGCAAAAGTCCATCTGGTGTTGCCAACTCCAGAAAAAGTGCGCGATTGACTGAGTTGTCAACGGTGCATAATCAACTTTTAAAAACGTCAATTGAAAGGCTATCTCAACAGAATCCTAAAATTTCAATTATCTCGATCGATATGCAGACATTGTTCGGCACAGTAATAAATAATCCGAGTAAATTTGGATTTATAAATGTCACACAGCCTTGCTTTAATCGATCTACTAGAACTGTTTGCACTAATCCTAATTCTTTTTTGTTTTGGGATGAACTTCACCCGACTGCTGCTGCCTATCAAATTCTCTCAGCACATGCTCTAACCATCCTACAATCAAACACTCAGCAAAGCCGTAGCCGATAAGAAGCTGCTCTTTTCCCAGCGTAGCACTAGACATCGATCGGGTTCCACTCGATCGAAGAGCGGACTGCATATTTCTTGAGTGAGATGGGAGTAATTTAGTAGCATACTCCCCGCAAGAGTTTATGAATTAAATAAGAATTGCTACAATACGAGAAATTGCGTTGGCGCAGCCTCGCCCTGGATAATCGCCATGTCAATTCCAGCTAGCATTGTTTTTCCGCATCAACTTTTTCGCCAACATCCGGCACTGGTTCCAGGTAGAGTTGTTTATTTAGTGGAAGAGTGGTTATTTTTTCATCAATTCAACTTCCATCAGCAAAAATTGTTGTTACATCGCGCGACGATGCAGATGTACGCAGATTACTTGACTCAACAAGGCTATGAGGTGCGCTATGTTCCCGCGACGAGTGCGGAATGCGACATTCAGAAGCTGATCCCCATTATTGCTAGTGAGGGGGTATGCGAACTCCACTATGCAGATGTGGTTGATGACTGGCTGCAACAGCGGTTGACGGCGGGATCTCAGCAGCACGGCATCGAATTACAGGTATATCGAACGCCGAATTTTTTAGAAGATCCGGCGGAAATCTCCGCATTTTTCGACAAGCGCAAGAGTTATAAGCAGACGGATTTTTATATTGATAGACGCAAAGAGCGGGAGATTTTAGTAGATAAGTTTAATAAACCGCTGGGCGGACAATGGACGTATGATGTGGATAATCGCCTCAAATTTCCTAAAGGTCGATCGGCTCCAGTTTTAGATTTACCCGAATTGAATGAGTACGTGCGGGCAGCTCAAATTTATGTGAGCAAACATTTTAGCAATAATTATGGCTCGGTAGAGCAACCATTTGCGGCTGGGTTTTATCCGACGACTTATGCTGAGGCTGATGAGTGGCTGACTGATTTTTTAACCGTGCGGTTTGCTGATTTTGGCGCGTATGAAGATGCGATCGTCTTACGTGAGACAGTTTTACATCATTCCATATTATCACCGCTGCTCAATACTGGATTGTTATCGCCCCAACAGGTAATCGACGCAGCTTTAAAAATGGTCGATGAGGTGCCTTTAAATAGTCTAGAAGGCTTCATTCGGCAGATAATGGGATGGAGAGAGTTTATCCGAATTACATACGATCGCCGGGGACGCAGCCAGCGTACGCGCAACTATTGGGGTTTTACACGCCAGATTCCTAAAAGTTTCTGGGAGGGAACGACCGGAATTTTACCATTAGATGCCACGATTAAGAAAACACTTAAAAGCGGTTATTGTCATCATATCGAACGGCTGATGGTAGCTGGGAATTTTATGCTGCTATGCGAGTTCGATCCCAATGAGGTGTATCGCTGGTTCATGGAAATGTTTGTCGATACTTACGATTGGGTGATGGTGCCAAATGTGTATGCGATGAGCCAGTTTGCCGACGGTGGAGGCATGTGTACTAAGCCATACATCAGCGGTAGTAATTATTTGATGAAGATGAGCGACTATCCAAAAGGTGATTGGCAACAAACTTGGGATGGTTTATTTTGGCGATTTATGCACGTTCATCGCGATTTCTTTCTCAGCAATCCGCGTCTGGGTATGTTGGTGAGAACTTTCGATAAAATGACTCCAGAAAAGCAGCAGCAGCATCTCACCGCAGCAGAAAAGTTTTTAAAAAATCTAGATGCTACTGCGTAAACACGCCTAGATCCCCGACTTCTTGAAAAAGTCGGGGATCTTTTCTAACCTCGATCGATCGGTTTAATTGTATATGCTAACGGATCGATATCTACAGGGTTGTTTACACCCAAAGCTTGCCAATCGGGCGGATGGCTGAATGCAATATTTACAGCTCCATCTTGAGACTTTGCAGTCCAGTTTTCCCCAGGACAAACTTTTGAGGGCATGTTAAATTCTTTTGTTGCAAGCTCGACTTTTTGTCCCGATGCTAATTGAGATTTTACTTGTCTAATTATACTAGTTGCTTCCCAGCGCAGATCGCTACTCAAGACTTTTCGATATTGACTGGCTAGATATGGAGTCGAAGTAATATAGTCATCAATACCTAAAATCGCTGTCGGTATTATCCCATCAGCTCCATTCGTGCGGCAAATATTCTGTTTCTGCCAATATGCTAAACCTTGCATAACTTCTCGATGACGATCGACTATTTTTAGTCGAATCTGAGGGCGTAAAAAATGATAATAAGCAGGAATAAATCTTACAAAACTTTTGTTGTCTATTAAAATCTGCCCGAACATCGTTTTATCTTGCAGTTTTCTATTAGTAAACATTGAATAATTTTCGATAGAACCGTACATCTGTGTGTGACGATCGAGACTAAATAAATTATTACCCCATCCTGTCGGAATCCGATCGACACGTCTTACCAAATCTGAAATTCGACGTTCTCCAAGTCGGGCAACTAACTGTGAAACTAATGACGGTTGAGTTTGAAAAGATTGCTGAATTTTTTCAATGGCGGCTAAATCTCGATCGATATTAGTGTTAGGTAATGACTGTTTATCGAGTAAATTCAGGATCGTTAAATTCTCTACATACCAAACAGCAAAACTATTCATCTGTTGTGAATACGGACTATCTCCAGCTTGCAGATCGCTTTTTTCGATCCATCCTGGATCGGCACCCCATTGTGGAATTGGATTATTAATTAGATGAGTTTCAATAGCTGTAATCTCAGGTTGATGTTTGTTAAGATAACTTGCTAGCAAATCGGGGAATGGTTCGATCGATTCTTTTGTTTCTAATTGCTTATCTAAATACTTTTTAAAAACTGGCTCGATCGTTTGCCATTGCAAGATTGCGGCTTGCTCTGGCTTGACTTTTACTTCGGTACCATCGCCAAAAGCTTCTACAGATAGGCCTAATTTAGCCATTAAAGCTTGTAATTCGATCGCCGATTTGTTTGGTGCAGTTTTAGGATATTGACGGACATAACTGGCGATCGCTAATTCTAAGGGTTTTTCGCGATCGGCTGCATAGATATTCCCGCCAATTAAATAGATGCTAGTTATTAATGCGATCGCACCAATTACCCACCACTGAAGCTTACTAAAGTCACGACGAGGACGCGATAATTCTTTTTCTAACGCACGAGCTAATATGTGTTCCGTCCCAGCTAATTCGCGGACTCGATCGACAAGTAATTGAGGTGTCTGGTAAAAACGAGGTGAGATGTGAATATTTTTTCGACCTATTACTTTAATACATAAAGAGCGGGTTCCTTGGAACTGATAAGGCTTAACTGCGATTATTTCTTGCCAGCCGATATCAGTCCGACGACCCCACCGATCGTAACCAGAGATACCTTTTGAAGTAAGTAAAAGACAACATTTATTAACTAGAAAGTGTGTTGATAATATTGCGATCGCGAATATCGATATTATTAAAAGTATCGATATCCAAATAGTTTGACTTGCGATAAATTTTGCAATTGGCTCGAACGTCCAACATATCGATATAACCAGAAAATCGACGATAGCAAACAAACCAAATAAAGGTAAAAATAATAGCTTGAATCGATACTCAACTAGATTTTGGCTAGGCTTGACTGGAGATAGTAGTTGTTTTTGTCTCATCAGCCCACAACTTACGAGATTACCTAGTAAGTATGCCCAAATCGCTGAGTGAATTTCTCATCCTGTGTCAATTAGAGTGCGTATCCTCGGTACAGAATCCATTTGAGATCTTAAATGGGTTCTATACAAAGTTCGGGATAAGGACAGTTGATTTGCTCCGTTCCAACACCGCCTGGGGATTAATCCCCAGGCTAGTAACTAAAGTCCTCTTCAGAGGACTATCAATTAGTCCTCTGAAGAGGACTTTAGTTACTAGCCCGCACTTCAGTCGCGGGCGGTGTCTGAGCGGAGCAGATATTCTTAACCTGAATTGACGTTATCTTAGTCTAAAATCTCGATCGCGCGATCGGTTAAAATCTCCGACTTTTTAAAAAAGTCGGAGATCTGGCTTACTTATACATCTAAACGACGTTCGATCGCATTTGCCCAAGTATCGGTAATTGCCGCGAGATCGAGATCGATTAATCCAATTGCGCCGTTAGCAGAAGTAATTTCAAATCGATCGCTCGCAGTACCAACGACACCTAAAGATTGCCAATTACCTGTGATTTGTTGTTGTAAATAAGCCTCGAATTCGGCTTGAGAGTCGGGCGAAATCGAGACGATAATTCTCGCACCACCTTCGCCAAATAACCACTCATCCCAACGCCAGCACATGCCGCTGAAATCTAATTGTGCAATTGGTAACCGCGCCCCCGTCTCGCGATAAACTTTAGCGATATTTTCGGCTACCCCTTTTTGCCAAGCTTCTTGATTGCTGACAAAATTAATTGCTGCGCCTTTATTGCCAGAAATACAACATTCAGCGAGGGCTACGGCTAAACCACCCTCGGTGGAGTCGTGAGCGGATTTAATCCAGCCTTGGCGAATTCCATAGCGACAGGCGGCTTGAACTTGGAGTTCGAGGGCGAAATCTACGGCGGGGGGTTGCCCAGCGACGGTTTGATGGAGGGTTGCCAGATATTCCGATCCGCCTAGAGTAATGGGATGGAGTACGTGCGATGCGGGGATACCCGCTGGAGCGTCATTGCGGTGGGGTGCGTTTGAGGTGGTGGGAATCCCTAATAGGTAGATAATATCGCCGGAATTTTGCCAGCCTTGACCGCAGACTTTGGTAATATCGTCTACGATGCCGACCATGCCGACGACTGGGGTGGGGTAGATGGGGACGGGATTGCCTTCGGGATCGAAGGTTTCGTTATATAGTGATACATTTCCGCCCGTGACGGGGGTGCTAAATGCGCTGCAAGCTTCAGATAAACCCTTACAGGCGTTGGCGAGTTGCCAATACCCGATCGGTTTTTCGGGGCTACCAAAGTTGAGATTGTCGGTGACGGCGACGGGTTCGGCTCCGACGCAACTGAGGTTACGGGCGGCTTCGGCGACGACCATTTTCGCGCCTTCGTAGGGGTTGAGATAGACGTAGCGGGGGTTGCAGTCTACGGTAGCGGCTACGCCGAGGTTGGGGTTATTAACTGTAGATTGGCGACCTTGGATCGGCTCCAAGGGGCGGATGCGGATGATTGCGGCATCGGCACCACCGGGAAGCATGACGGTATTATTTTGGACTTGGTGGTCGTATTGACGGTAGACCCAGCGTTTGGACGCGATCGAAGGTGTATCCAACAGGGTCAACAGCACGTCGTTCCAGGTATGAGATTTGCCGTTAATTTCGATGCCTTGGGGGGTGGCTGGGGGTAATAGGTCTGGTGTCCATGCCCAGGCTGTTTGGGCATACTCAGGAGCTTCTGTCATCAATTCCCGCTCGTAAATGGGGGTGTTATCTGCCAGTGCGGTGGCGGGAACTAAGGCAGCAACTTCTCCCTGAAATAGAATTCTGACAACTGGCTCTTCGATGACGGTACCTGCGACGACGGCGTGGAGTCCCCACCGCTCGAAGATATCGATTAATTCTTGTTCGCGTCCTTTATGAGCGACGAATAACATCCGTTCTTGGGATTCGGATAAGAGGTATTCATAGGGCACCATGCCGGGTTCGCGGGCGGGTACTAAGTCGAGGTTAAATTCAACCCCAACGCCACCTTTAGCCGCCATTTCCGAGCAAGAACAGGTAATCCCAGCGGCTCCCATATCTTGGGCGGCGACGACTGCACCAGTTTTGAAGGCTTCGAGACAGGCTTCGATTAGGGATTTTTCTAGAAAAGGGTCGCCAACTTGGACTGCGGGGCGATTATCGATCGATTCGGCAGTCAGTTCGGCACTGGCGAAACTCGCGCCACCCATGCCGTCGCGCCCAGTAGTGGAACCGACGTAGAGAACGGGATTGCCAATGCCAGCGGCACCAGATTTAACGATCGTATCTGTCTCCATTAAGCCCATCGCCATCGCATTGACTAAGGGATTACCAGAATAAGCGGGATCGAAATAAACTTCGCCACCGACGGTAGGCACGCCAACGCAATTATGGGCGACAATTCCCCCGCTGGTGACAAATAAGTGAGTATTATCGACCTCGACATCGTAGACATCGCAGGTTTCGATGGTATGGGCGGCGATGCTATGAATTTTGACTGTCGCCATTGTTGTCAGCGTATCGGTGACGCATTTAGTTGCGACATTCCCAGCTTCTTGCTGCTGCGGGGGGGTCGCGGAACGAGTCTGCATCCAATCGTGGCGCACTTCAATTTGCCAGAGTGCAGCGTAGTCAAATTCTCGTCCTTTAATTTTGCCCACAGTCGCCGGACGGTGGTGAACTTGGGGTAGAATGCCCTGATTTTGGATCAGGAGCATAATGCCATCGAATAATTGACGGCTGGAAGTAGAGCAGAAAATTTTCTCGCGCGCTGAGGCTCCATAACTCGGATTGGGAATTGTGGGATTGTTGCGAATTAAACCTTTGAGTAATTCCTGCTGAAGTTGCCAGTTCCATTCCCACACAAAATCGGGAATCCGTTTGTGCGTCGATTCGTTACCACAGCCCCACGCTCGAATGAATAAATGACCCAATAACCAGGACGAAACACAAATTGCCATTCCCGATGTGCGTTGCTTGGCACTAGCTTCGAGTCCCAACTGCTGGAGGATTTCGATCGTATCCTCAGCAGCAGCGGCTTCCTGATGGCTGAAGTTAAAGAAAATTCGATAAATGTTCCCAGATGGCGATACCATCCCCGTGGCGAGGTAGTAACCGAGTAACCGAGCAAAAGCGGCATTCGGCTGCACGATCGCAGGTAACCAGTCATCCTTGCCATGTTGCCCGATTTGCAGATCCGCACGGGAGAAATTCAAGGCACGATCGAGTCCGAGTAATTGTTCCAGATTTAGGAACCGATCGAGTGGTAAAGTTTTGGTACTGAAGTAGTGATTGCGTTTTTGAATCGAGGGTTCAAATAATTCCAGCGTAGTGCGGATTAGATCTGTAGGTTGCCAAGTGTCTGGCAGTTTGACAAGTAAATCTAGATCGGCATGTAGTTGGGGATCGATGGTGGCAATTAGATCGATCGGTTGAGGCTGGGCAGAGCTTTCGGGGAGTTTCTGGAGTACGGGGAGATTATCGCCAACGCGGAGGGTTTGAGCGTAGCGAATTCGCACTTTATTCTCGGCTTCTACCCGTAACATCGGGTGATCGGGAGTAACTGTAATGCTTCGCCCTAGTGAGGTGCGGATATTAACTAGGGTAGTTGTCTGACGTTTGAAAATCCGCGCTACGGGTTGCCAGCAAGTCCGATTGGTTTTAGGATCGAGCGAGAGGGTTTCAATCCCCGCTGGGAGTTCGTGAGTATGGACGTTCGGCGGAAGATGGGTATTGACAAAATTACCGATCGTATCGATATGAATACCGCGATCGTCCTTCCAGGTAAAGGTTTCAGATCCGATCAAGCAGTTGCCATAATGAGATATTCCCGCGACGACACCCGTAAATAAACGGCGGGTTTTAGCATCTTTGAGGTCTCCAAATCGCAGCGAATTGAGAATTGCGATCGGACGTGCGCCCATTGTAAAGATATCGCGGAGAATGCCGCCCACGCCCGTAGCGGCTCCTTGAAAGGGTTCGACCGCCGAAGGATGGTTGTGAGATTCGATTTTAAATGCAAGTTGAAGTCCATCGCCTAAATCGATCACACCCGCATTTTCACCTGGCCCGACCAGAATCCGATCGCCTGTAGTCGGAAATTGTTTGAGCAATGGACGCGAATTTTTATAGCAGCAATGCTCCGACCACATCACCCCAAACATGCCTAATTCGGCTTTGTTAGGGTGTCTATTGAGTCGTTTGACAATTTCCTCGTATTCATTAGGCTTGATACCTTGAGCGGCGATTTCGGCAGGGGTGAAGGGGCTAGTCATGGGGTGGGAGTAAGGAGTAAGGAGAGTATTTTATGCGATCGGTAATTTTCTAGGCGGCTGGGTATTATAAACTAGAGCAATTTTTTTGGTGGGCTAGGGTTAAAACTATGGCGTATTGGTGTAATAAGTGCGAAACACAGATTTTAGTACTCCGACTGGGATACTGTATGAACTGTCGAGAACCCATTTCTACCGATATTTTACCTGAATCTAAACAACAAGCTCTGACAGCAGCGGAACGGGAATACGAAGCCAAGCGCGATCTGGTTAGAGCGCAAAAAAGACAGAAAAGTTTGGGGGATGGAGAATTTGTGGATTTTGGCAACACCAGCGATTTGGGCAATTTTGATTAGTAATGCGATCGATCCACATCTAATTATCGAAAATGACTTTTTGGGCGTAGCCATTTTGCTCCCACGCTCCGGTAACGAAGCCCATAATACCAACAATTAAAATGCCTAACATCGGAATTTGTTGCAACTTTTTGACTTCAGCAATTTGGTAGCAGCGACAATCGCCCGTTGAAACCAATCTCGCCCAATGTTCGCAGTTAAATCGATACAGATCGTATTGCCAGTTTTCGTGAAATTCTCGTACGGATAAATGCAGTGCCTTCTCGATCCATTCTCGATGCCAATATGGAGATCGATCCGGTTGAAAGCGATGCCAATCGATCTCCCAAATTGCTAATTTGCCAGTATCTTTGCCCTTACCAGCATGGATGGGTTCCCAGCCGATCGAATGCCAATCGTTGAGTTGGACGGAATAATGCAAAATAGTTGGATTGTGCAGATCGTTGTGCTGGAGTAGCCTGCCATAGTGGGGATGCGATCGATTATTGTCAATTAATTCGTACAGGTTTTGCATAATTCAACTCCGGTCGATCGATCTATAAAATCTAGTTCGATCGACCTAATTTAAGTCGATAGAACTGTGGTAATTGCTAATTTACATACATGAGTTCTTCATCTCGATCGAGATCGATAATTTTGGTACCGATACCATCTTTACCATGCGATGCGATCGTTGAGATCGGCAGAAGTTCGCGACGGTGGGTAGTGGTAATCAGATCGAGGTGGGTGGCTTGGGCGGGGAGGATCGACCGAATTAGCCGATCGGTTTTAGTCGCAAATTGCATCGCATGGGTGCCCATATTTCCGGTTTGGACGATCCTGATGGTGGCAATGGGAATACGTTTGGCATAGCCATGACGGGAGATTAAGATGATGTCGTCCGTATTATTAGCGGGAATACAGCCGACGATACTTTCTCGATTACCGACTTTAAGAGCTTGGATGCCTTGAGATACCCTACCCATCAGGGGAATTTGTTCGGAGGCAAGCGCGAGCCGTAAAATTCGCGCGCCGGAAGTGGCGATAATAATTTCGCGTTGGTTGGTAAGGGGCGTAATGGTATGGAGTTTGTCGTCTTCTCGCAGTTTAATTAGGGTAGTACCGCGATTGGTAAGTCCGGTTAATTCTTGCAGGAGGATGCGTTTAATTTTACCTTGGCTGGTGAGCAGAAGCAGTTGCTGGAAATCGTCGGCGATTTCGTCGGGAGTTGGCAGGCTATAAATTATTTGCTCTGCGGTGTCTTGTAGTGCGGGAATCAGGTTCGCGAGGATCGTTCCCCGATCGTTACCTAATGTGGGGGGAATATCGCGAATTTTGAGCGGATAAGCTTTACCGTCGGTGGTAACTAATGTTAGTTCGGCTTCGGTATGCGTTTGATAGGTTTTGGTAACAAAATCTTGACTATTAGGATTGAGTTTTGCACCTGTTTTACTCAGTCTTCTAATGTAGCCTTCCTGAGTTATTTCCACGGTGCTAGGTTGACTGGGTTCTGCTTCAATTATTTGCAGTTGAGTGGCGGGAAGTGCCCGATTGCGTAATTCTTTAGCTGTCAATCGTTCTGCTGCTAGCTCGGTTTTGGCTGCTTTTTTAGCCGCGCGCAGCTCTTTACTAGCAGCTCCGATCGCGAGTTTTGGCGTGTCGATTTTGGTGATTTTTGACCGCCGAGGATCTGTAAACTTCCGCTTTAGCGATCGCAGGTCTTTTTTAAGCGATTTAAGTAGTTCGTTGCGATCTTGCAGGAGGGTATTTAAACTAGCAATTTTATTGTTTTGTTCTTCAAATTCTGTCTGAAGATTTTGCTTTTCCATCCCGGTTAAGCGTCGCATTGGCATTGCCAAAATTGCATCTGCTTGGGTATCGCTCAGATCTAATTCGGTCTGAAAAATGGCTTTAGCAGTAGTGCCATCCGGCGCATTGCGGAGGATATTAATCACCACATCGAGATTATTTAAAGCAATTAGCAATCCGGATAGAGTATGTACCCGTTTTTGGGCTTGTGCGAGTTCGTTACTATACTGGCGGGTGAGAGTAATTTCTCGAAATTTGAGAAATTCTTCGAGGAGTTGTCTGAGGCTTAACTGTCTGGGTTGTCCTTCGACAATTGCCAGCATAATTGCGCCAAAGTTGCTCTGGAGTGCAGTTTGTCGATACAGTTGGTCGAGAACGTGGTTCGGTTCGCTATCGCGTTTGATCTCGATAACTACCCGCATTCCATCCCGATCGCTTTCATCGCGTAAGTCGGCAATACCGTCAATTTTACCAGCATTGACCAGCTCGGCAACTTTCTCGATCCAGGCGGCTTTATTCACCTGATAGGGTAATTCGGTGATAATCAGCGAATCGCGGCGTTTTTTCGATTTTGTCAGTTTGGCTTGAATACTGGCAACTTCTACATGGGAAACCCCGCGCACGGTAATAATTCCTCTTCCCGATCGATAAGCATCGTGGATCCCTTCGATGCCCATAATTTCACCACCCGTGGGAAAATCAGGGCCGGGAATTAATTCCCATAATTTGGCATCGGGGAGATCGGGTTTATCAATAATGGCGATCGCCCCATCGATAATTTCACCCAAATTATGCGGGGGAATATTTGTCGCCATCCCTACCGCAATCCCGCTGCACCCATTGAGGAGCAAAATCGGTAATTGCGCGGGTAAAACCGTCGGCTCCTGCTGAGAATTATCAAAATTTCCCGTGAAGTCTACAGTAGCGGTACTAATTTCACTCAGTAAAGCCTCATTCCCGATCGGAGCTAGCCGCGTTTCGGTATACCGCATCGCCGCAGGCGGATCGTTATCGACTGAGCCAAAATTGCCGTGGCCGCCTAAAAGCGGATAACGGGTCGAAAAGTCCTGAACGAGCCTAACCAGGGCATCATAGACTGATTGATCGCCGTGGGGATGATATTTACCCAAGACATCTCCAACGACACGAGCGCATTTGCGATACGGCCTGTCAGGTGTCAATCCCAGTTCGTGCATTGCGTACAAAATCCGCCGATGCACTGGTTTGAGTCCATCGCGGACATCGGGCAACGCACGCCCGACGATCACACTCATGGCGTATTCTAGGTACGATCGCTGCATCTCTGAGGGCAGGTCGATCGGAATAATTTTATCTGTACCTAGCAGATCTAGCTGTTTTACCATGAGTTCAAATGCCTATGTTCGATCGCTTGAGTTAATCTCAGTCTGCCACAAACTGTTCGCAATCTGGATCGATTGCAAAATAATAATACACAATTACCAGTCTAGGTGTTAGGCTTTAGGCTTTAGGTGTTAGGGGAAAGACTTAACCCTAGCCTCTAGAACGCAAGCGTTCCCATACTTCCTAAAGTCTAAAGCCCAAACTCTCAATCCTAATCCCTAAAGCCTAAAACCTAAAGCCTAGTTCTTACTCGGAGCCTTAGTAATAAAATCTCTAACTCTAGGAGTCTGAATCAGTTTGCGGGTGTCATTGAGCAGTTTATCACCCCACAAGTTATCTTTGAGGTATTGAATATTGGCGTAGCGACTATCGAGGACGATCGCTTTTTCGGCGGCGGCAAAGGCTTCGGCTTGCTTGCCTTGGGCAAAGAGCGCGACAGCTATAGCTAGTACTGGTTCTGCGGCTTTGGGATCGATCGCGATCGCCCGTTGCCAGTTTTGAATCGCACCATTAATATCGCCAGTTTCATAATTAACTAAACCAATATTATTGATTGCTGGCCAAAATTTGGGGTCTTTTTTAACGGCTTTTTGATATTGAGCGAGTGCGTCTGGATACTTGTTAGATTTATAGAAAGCATTCCCCAGATCGAACAGCGCGCTATTATTATCGGGTTTGATTTTTAGTCCGGTTTGGATGGTATCGATCGCTTTTTGATTGTCGCCTTTCTGGAAGTATGCCGATCCTAGCATAAAGAGCGTGTCTGGATCTTGAGGCTTAATCGCGATCGCTTGTTGCAGGGCATCGATACTTTTTTGGTATTTTTGAGTTTGGACGTATAAGGTACCTAAAAATAACCAAGCTTCATGATTTTTTGGAGCTAATTGGGTTGCCAATGCTACGCGCGGAATTGCTTGCTCGTATTGCTGAAATTGAACTAATCCGGCGGCTTGTCTGAGTAACGTCTTGCTAGTATTCTCTAGCGATTTGGCATCTTGCGTGGGGGTATATGGTACTAAAGCTTGACTATGAGCGACGGTTGCTACGCTTGTCATACCCAGGCAAGCCGTCAGGAAAAGGGGATAGATCCGTTTATACACAATAAATTAGGTCTAGGTAGATAGTCGAAGTTAAGTTAATTTAGCAATCTTGTCGATCGCCGATCCCATCATAAGACAGATTCTACAGCCTCGGAGGTAATTGTCTAGTAGATGGGAGCGGGGAGCGGGGAGCGGGGGACGGGGAGTGTGGGAGAGGTGGGAGGAGAAAAACTAAAGAACGCAGTTCCAACGCCTAAAGCCTAAAAACTAACACCTAACACCTAAAGCCTAGCGATCGACATGACTTTCGACACTGGCGATCGATGGGGATCGAGCGTTAAAATTAATGTAAACAATCGTAACAAACCGGATCGAAAGTTGTGGTAGCGAATTTTGGAGAATCCGATCTTTTACTTCGATCGCTGGATAAATTGACAATAGTAGTGAGCCGCTACCTGCACCGATTGGGAACAATAGAGTTAAGCGACTCGCGCCAGAACTATTCGAGCGCAGTTAAACCCAGTAGTCGCTGTTCGCGAACGAGAGGCTACACCAACAACGCCAGCTATTTGAGAGTTTCAACCTAAAAATTAGTGTGCCTCGACTTCATTATGCAATTACCGCTTATCAAAAATTTCAAACATCCATTACCGAAAATCGCCGGGATCGCTGCGGTGACAATCGGTGTCGCCGCGCTGGGTGCGGCGGCGTTTACTCAATTTAAGCCAACTCCTAAAATCGATTTAGAACGCTATACCAAAACCGCACAATCGCAAGATTTAACCGATCGGATTACCGCCAGTGGTAATATTATCCCCTTTCAAACTGCGAATTTGAGTCCTAAAACTTCTGGAAGGGTAGCGCAGCTATTTGTCGAGCAGGGAGATCGCGTTCAGCAGGGGCAAAAAATTGCCCAGATGGAGAATAGTGAGGAGCAAGCAACATTCGCCCAAGCGCAAGCCAATGTGGAGCAAGCGCAGGCTAATTTGAATAAAGCCAAAAATGGCACGCGCGTGGAAGAAATCGCCCAAGCACAAGCTAAACTGACGCAAGCACAAGCCAATCTAGATAAAGCTAAAAACGGCAATCGCCCAGAAGAAACCGCTCAGGTACGAGCAAAACTGGCTCAAGCACAGGCTAATTTTAATCTGGCTCGATCGATCGCCCCCCAGCAAATCGAACAGGCTACGGCACAACTAGCCTCAGCCGATGCCAAACTCAAACTCGCCCAAGCTCAAATCGATCGCAATCGATCGCTTAAAGCATCGGGGGCAGTTTCTCAGGATACACTCGATCGGGCGATCGCCGACTACCAGACAGCCAAAGCTAATGTCCTTGACGCGCAACAAAAACTCCAACAGGTTCGCAACAGCAGCCAATCGGAAATCAACCAGCGTCAAGCCGCTGTCACCGAGGCTCAACAAGCCTTACGTCAATCGGAGATGGGATCTCGATCGGAAGATATCGCCAGTTTAGCCGCTCAAGTTGCCCAAGCCCAAGCCGCTTATCAACAAGCCAAAAACGGTTCGCGCCCAGAAGAAATCGCCCAACTTACCGCCGCATTAGGCGTAGCTAACGCGCAATTATCGTCGGCTCGCTCTCAACTCAATGACTCGACGATAATTGCCCCCTTTACGGGCTTAATTACCCAACGGTATGCCAGTATTGGGGCATTTGTTACGCCGACAACTTCGGCTTCGACTAGCTCCTCAGCGACATCAACTTCGATCGTTGCTTTAGCCAAAGATATGGAAGTTAAAGCCAAAGTTCCGGAAGTAGATATCGGCAAAATTAAAGTCGGGCAAAAGGTCGAAATTACTGCCGATGCTTTTAGCGACAGGCCTTATCAAGGTACGGTCAGATTAGTCGCCCCCGAAGCCGTCGTCGAGCAAAACGTCACCTCATTTGAAGTCCGCGTTGCTTTAAATACTGGTAAAGATGTCTTGCGATCGGGGATGAATGTCAATACCGTTTTTACCGGACAAAGTACCCGTAACGCGCTGACAATTCCGACAGTTGCCATCAGTTCTCGACGCGGACAAACGGGCGTTTATATACCTGATGAAAATAACGAACCTAAGTTCAAACAAATTAAAGTTGGTGGTACGGTTAGAGATAAAATTCAAGTCATTGAAGGTCTAAAATCTGGCGATCGCGTTTTTGTCGATATCCCGCCTGGATTTAAAAATCAAATGATGGGCGTAAATGGAACTTAAATGAATATTTTTGAAAGTTTGAAAATGGCAGGACAAACTCTCGTAGCTAACAAGTTACGGAGCGGTTTGACAATGCTGGGAATCGTGATCGGTAATGCTTCGGTAATTACCATGATTGGTGTCGGCGAAGGTACTCAAATCCTCGCGACAGATCAATTCAAAAATTTAGGGCCGAATACCTTATTTATTTTACCAGGTAGCCCAAAAGCGCAGAATATTCGGAGTGGTGGTGTACCGCCAACCCTAGTACTAGGCGATGCTAGAGCGATCGCGAGACAAGTACCGTCTGTAGCTGGAGTCGCACCAGTATTGCAGTCTTCATCTGTTGTCAGTTATCAGAGCATTACCACGACTTCGATTATTCAGGGTACGACGGCTGACTTTCCTGCCGTTCGTAATTTTGCAGTCGATAAAGGGCGATTTGTCACAGCATTAGATGTCTCAAAAGACAAGCAAATTGCCATGGTTGGTACAGATATCGCTCAACGATTATTTGGCAGTGAAAATCCGTTAGGAAAACAAATTCGGATTAATAATTTAAGTTTTGAAGTAGTTGGATTAATGGAACCAAAAGGTTCTTCTTTTGGTAGCAATCAAGATGATGCAATCTTCGTACCCATTACAACGATGAGCAAACGCATCATCGGTCGAAATTCACCATTCGGACTCCGATTATCATTGATTTCGGTATCTGCTAAAAACAGTGAAAGTATGGATGCGGCTGAATTCCAAATTACTAACCTACTGCGCCGCCGACATAAAATCGTCGGTGAAGATGATTTTACAGTTCGCAACCAAAAAGACGCGCTGACGATCGTGACGACGATTACTAGTGCTTTAACATTATTACTGGGCGCAATTTCTGGGATTTCACTATTAGTTGGTGGAATTGGCGTAATGAATATTATGCTCGTATCTGTCACCGAACGTACTCAAGAAATTGGGCTACGAAAAGCCATCGGCGCGACTCAAAATGATATTTTAATTCAATTTACGATCGAGGCAATTATTCTCTCGACAATTGGCGGTATTATCGGTACTCTAATTGGTGTTGGGAGTATTATTGCCATCTCCAAATTTTCGCCACTTAAATCAGCCACAATTTCTCCATCGGCAATTATTTTAGCCGTGAGTGTTTCTGGTGGAATTGGTTTATTTTTTGGTGTAGTTCCTGCCCGACAAGCTGCTAAACTAGATCCGATCGAGGCTCTAAGAAGTGTTTAAATAAGTTGCTATGCCTAACTGTCTGAGTAATCCCATTTTTCTAAGGTTGTATATCGCCCAAACAATTAGTTTATTTGGGGATGCTTTAACGTGGTTGGGACTAGCATTATTAGCTTTTGAATTAGCAGGTACTGACGCGCCAATCTTACTTGCAGGCGCACTGACACTGAGGGTGACAGCTTTTACCATCCTATCGCCATTCGCCGGGATAATTGCCGATAGGTTCGATCGTAAACCGATTTTGATAATTACCCATCTGGGACGAATGTTGCTGGTTTGTTTATTGCCATTTGTGAATAGTATTTGGCAGATTTACGCTTTAGTGCTGGGTTTAAATATATTTAATGCCTTTTTCACACCCACATATCAAGCGACAATTCCCTTAGTTACAGGCGAAACCGATTATCCTCAAGCGATCGCACTTTCTAGTACAACTTATCAAATTCTCGGCGTGTTTGGCCCTGGAATTGCGGGAATTTTAGCACTATTTATCGGTGCCAGAGAGCTATTTTTTTGGGATGGAGCGAGCTTTATCACCGCCGCAATTTTAATTGCGACTCTCCCTGGTAATTTAAGAGCGATTCCCACAACTCAATCGCGATTAGTCGGAAATATTCGCTCGGATCTGCAAATTGGTACGGTTAAATTATGGACGGATTCACCAATTCGGTATGGTTTAATGATGCAATTAGTAGCATCGATCGTCGGTGCCCAGATTTTGGTAAATACAGTCGGTTATGTACGAGGCACGCTTAATTATACTGCTGTTGAGTATGGCTGGGTAATGATGGGATTCGGCTTAGGCGCGACATTAGGCACGATAGCGATCGGAATTTATCCCCAATCCAGATCGAAAATTATCACCCTTTTGAGCGGCGGCGCAATTGTGAGTACGGCCTTAATTGGTGCCAATTATGTCGGATTAATTCCCTTGATTTTACTATGGTCGATCGCGGGATGCGGTCAAAGTTTAATTAATTTATCGATGCAAACTCTAATTGCCGATCGAACACCGACTAATCTCCAAGGGCGCGTTTATGGCGCGCATTTTGCCTGGAGTCATCTCTGGTGGGCGGGTGCATATCCCCTAGCAGGATGGTTGGGAACGACTTTTCCCGATCGCACTTTTCTGTATGGTAGTTTAGGTGGCATTACTTTACTATCGATCGTCCATTTTTTGTTAAAACCCGACAGGTTTACCCACACTCATTCAGAATACTCCCATACTCATTCTCATCAACACGATCTTCCACATCAACACGAACATCAAACTAATCTGAAAAGTGAAGATCGATTACCTGACGGTACGCTGGCGCGAACGACACATCAACACCCACATTTACATCCCCAATTTCAGCACGTTCACTCGTACTCAGATATCAGCCACGAGCATTCAGGCTTTCATTAATATTTTGGATTTTGGATTAAAATACCCATAAAACATAAAGCCTATCCCCTAATCCCTATCCCCTATTCCCTAATGAACGACAACCAGCCAATTATTATCCGCCTAGAAAATGTCAGTAAAACTTATGGCATCGAAGACACTTTGGTTAATGCATTAGATGGTGTAAATTTAACGATCGCCGAAGGTGAATATTGCTCAATTATGGGGCCATCAGGTTCGGGAAAATCATCGGCAATGAATATTATCGGTTGTCTCGATCGACCCACTATCGGACATTATTATCTCGACAACTTAGATGTTTCTACCGTTCCTGAAGATGAACTAGCCAGAATTCGCAACCGCAAACTCGGCTTTATTTTCCAACAATTTCATCTGTTACCCCAACTTTCCGCCCTCGAAAATGTCATGCTCCCGATGATTTATGGGGGATTATCTCAAAGCGAACGTAAGGAACGTGCGGTTGTCGCTTTAGAGAAAGTAGGCTTGAGCAATCGGATGGCAAATCGCCCCAATCAGCTCTCCGGGGGGCAACAGCAGCGCGTCGCGATCGCTAGAGCAATTGTCGGCGAACCGCGCGTATTACTAGCTGACGAGCCTACAGGTGCCCTAGATTCGCGCACGACTCAAGAGGTAATGGATATTTTCACCCAGCTCAATGAAACCGGAATCACGATCGTGATGGTAACTCACGAGCCAGATGTTGCCAAACAAACCAGACGAATCGTGTGGTTTAAAGATGGGCAAGTCGTACATTCTCACCTCACACCCAGCGATATCTATCGCGTGGCAATGGCAGGATAGGGACTAGGTTTTAGCGAAGATCTACCCACCCCACTGGGCGGGTGACCCGACCAGTAGCCCTACGGGCACCCCTCCCTGGATGGGATTTTTCCTCTCCTTACTCCTTCTCTCTATTTCTTACTCCTTACTCAATCCGAGCCAGCCGAATTCTAGCAGTTGAAACAGTGATTTTTCCCCTTCTAGTTGCAGCAACAGCAAAGGTACCAAGGAAAATAGGCGAAGGATGCTAGAAATAACAAATAAGCCTGTCAATCCTCCCAACACGTCTAGATTCGCGAGAATACCACCGAGACACGTTCCCAAGAAACCACTAATACCACCCAGTGCGGCATTAATGCCAAAATATTGGGCTTGGTGTCGATCGTGAGCGATTTCGATCTGAAGATTATTAATACACAGATCGATCGCGGCACTCGCACCGCCATTGAGAATAAATAATAGCGGCAAACCCAGCCACAACGAGAAAGCATCCTTGCCCACACCCAACCACAGCAGCGGTAAAACAGCCATTACTAGTCCCATTACCACTAGTGGAATGCGGGTACCGATCCGATCGCTCCAACGTCCGAATGGTATTAGTAGAGCCAGATTAGCCGCTGAAGTCAGACTATTGTAAAGTGTCACCCAACTGACATCGATTTCTAAATCTTGGAGCAAATAGAGGTTAAAAAATGGCGCACTGAGATTGAGTGCAAACATCCAGGCACTAAAACAGATCGTAAATCCTAAAAAGTGTCGATCTTGGAGGAAGGTCGCGATCGCCGATGGATGTTGTGGGCTGTCTAGATCGGGCGTAGCAGGCACTAAAATTGAATTATCTTCAAAGCGATCGGCAGTAGCAACTTCATGTCTTGAAGGACTAATATCTACCATCTGCCATTGATAAAACATGCTGATAATACCTGCAACGATCGCGACTCCTAAGGCAATCTGATATGCTTCAATTTCGCCGCTGGGATAATTTGCCACCCAAAAACCCGCGATCGCCACCACTATTAAACTGGTGAGATTAGCCGCAGTGTTGCGGATGCTAAAATAACGACCGCGCAATTTGCTGGGCACTAGATCCGCCATCCAACTCAACCACGTCGCACTTCCAAGTCCGCCGAGTAGATGGCTGACAGATACCACCACCATCGTCCACAAAATCGTAGCGCGATCGTCGAGTAGATGTTGAGTATATAAGGCAATCCCGATCGCTAGCAATATCCAGACGCATCGCGCTGGAATGTTGACGCTAGCACAGTAATTGCGCCGACTCTGCGCGCGATCTCCCCACCAAGCTCCCAGCGGTTGAACGACATTTGCCAACATGGGAATTGCCGCTAAAATGCCAACCTCAAAAGAATTTGCCTGGAGCTTGATTAAGAAATTACTCAGCAATACTCCACTGGTAAGGTTGGAATAAATAGCCGCAAATACTCCATCGATCGAAGATGCAACTAGGCTGCGGCGAATTTCGGTGGTTGGAATGCGTTCGATCTCAGTAGATCGTTGGGTCTCAGACTCGATCGATGTAACATTAACCGTTGTCAGACCTAGATCCACAAGTTACCTCGATCGCATTCAGGTTTGGCGTGAAGAGTATCTCTCGATGCTTGGAGTTTAACGTGTTTTTGGCAATTAATTATGCTATCGATCGGATGACAGCCAATACTGTAGGCGCAAAGCGCAGGCTACGCCAACGGTTTAACCAATAGTTGCTCTAGTTTTAGTTTGCGTAGCAGCTTGCGCTCTCTGAAATTTGGGGTAGGGGAAATGTCTTGTCGGTTTTTTTATGCGGAGGTTCCCTCCGCATAAAACCGCCGCTTCATGAATCGCCCCTACCCCAAATTTCGAGCAGCAATTTATCCCTCAAATCGGCAACGTTGCAAATCTCTAATCTTGTCAGCGGGCACCTAATTGCTGTAATTGGCGCACGATCTGAGCGTGTTGGAGATCTTCTCGCTCGAATTGATAGAGACCCATTTGAGCGTATTCTAGAGCCGAATAACTTTGCGATTCGCCAGCCGGAGCTTGGATATCGGCACCTGCTTCGATTAATAGCTCCACGATTGCGCCATAACCTGCATAAGCAGCACTAGCGATCGGTGTAAACCCTAATTTATCTCGCAGATTGACATTCGCCCCCGCCTGGATTAACAGTTCGACGATCTTGGTATGTCCCGCCGCCGCCGCATTGCCAATCGCCGCCCCCCGATCGAGATCTAAGTTCACACTACTTGCTAAGAGCGATCGTACGCGATCGATATTTCCCGTCGTTGCGGCTTGAATCAGTTGCACCGATTCTAGTCCCGTTGTAGAAGCACCTGCTTGCATCAGCAGATTGAACATGGGATAGTTTTCAGCAGCAGCTACGGCAGAAAGAACGGTGTGCCCCCGATCGTCCGTCAGATTGAGGTCGGCACCAGCCTTAATAATTATCTCTACGCAATCGGCATAGCCAGCACCAGCGAGTGCGGCATGGAAGATTGCTGTTTTGCCACCAGCCCCGCGTTGATTGACATCGGCACCGCCAGCAATTAATAGTTGCAATACATGTTGGCGATTGCTGGCAAAGAAACTCCCCGCCGCTAGCATCAATGCTGTCATCCCCGCCCCTAAACCATCATCGTCACTGAGGAGATTGGGATCGGCACCAGCAGCTAAGAGAATATTCACCAGCGATCGATGTCCGTAATAAGCCGCCGCCATTAATGCGGTATGTCCCTTCGCACCGATTTCGTCGATTTCGACACCAATCTCAATTGCCCGATTAACCTCATCAATATTGCCGATCGTCGCCATTTCGATGAATTTCTCCACCGGACGATTTTGGGCGCGAATCCGGCGTTTGCGGGTGGCTTGGAGCAGTTGTTCGCCATCGCGATCGGCACATAATCTAATCGTCGTATTGACGAGGGGATATAAGTAGTGATAAATCTCGCGATCTTCACATTTTGCTGCTAATAAAATCGGCGTTTCGCCGCGACTCCAGACATTTACATTCGCCCCCGCCGCGACTAATAACTGAACCACAGCACGATGTCCGCGCTCGATCGCCGATAACAAAGCCGTCCAGCCATCTCTACCGACTGGGGCATTGAGATCGACTCCTCTAGGTAAGAGCATTTGCACGATTTCTACCGCGCCGCTTTCGGCGGCTAAACCGAGTGCGGTAGTTGAAACACTCCCACATTGGGGGTTTGCTCCCGCCGTCAGCAAGCATTGAACGATTTCCAGATGTCCTCGTTCGATCGCCATTCCTAAGGGTGCATAACCCAAATTCCAATCATACCGATCGAGATTTGCGCCAGCTTCGATCGCCTGTTGGACTAAATCGAGATCGCCATCGATCGCCGCCGCCATTAGTGATGTATTGGTCGCATTTCCTTCGTATACTGGTGCTGCCAGATCTCGATCCGATCGCGCGTCGCCTTGTCCGAAAATATCGGTGCTAGTTTGGGTATCGGTATAATATTCGAGTTCGTCATCACCACCGATCGCTGGGAATAAACTCGAATCGAGATCGGAGAGTAAATGTGATTCAGTGGTGATTGATTGCTCTACAGCTACCGCAGCAGGGGCTGGATGTAAACTATCCAGATCGAGAGCGTAAGTCTCACCATCTTCCCAAGTTTCTGTCGGCGTAAAGCAACTTTCTTCCACTTCAAATAACCGATCGATATCCGCAATCCGGCGATTCTCCCGTGGAGCGAGCTTTCCGTCAACGCTGCGTTGCAGGGGTACATTGCTCAGATTCAGATCTAGTGCGGAAATAGCTCGATCTCCGTTTTCGACAATATAGGTTTCGTTCTCTTCCCAAGCACCCATTGGCGCGGAGAGCCGATCCGAATCTTCCGGATCGTCAATGGTGAGTCGATCGAGATCTAGGCTCAGATCGAAAGCATAAGTCTCACTAGCTTCAAAATCCATCTCTCGATCGCGTGGCGAAAGTCGATCTTTAGTGTTAATTTCTACACGATCGAACATATCCGTGCGATCTGAATTTGCCAGCCCATCGGAATCTCGATTGCTAGCAAAAACCTCCTCTAAATCAAAGGTATATGTCATCTCTGCTTCGGAGCCGACATCTTGCCAATTAGTGGCGATGCGATCGATCTCGGTGGGTGGATGCAGATTCTGGATGGGGATGATTTGCTCGATTTCCGTCGCTCGACTGCTATTGGGCTGATGGATCAGATCGAGCAGATTTTCAAACGGAATTTCCTGGGCGTTAGCTGGAGTATCTAGCGGTTCGGTTGCCTCGTCGAGCGGACTAGAACTAGTTACCGATCCCGAATTAGTTGCGATCGATTGTAAGGGCGGATGTTGTGTCTGTGCTTGCATTTGGGCACCAGCAGCAACCAGTAAATCGACAATTTCCAAACTACCCTGACGACAAGCGACGGCTAGCGGTGTTAAACCGCGCTGGTTGGGGCTATTGATGGCTGCGCCTGTGTCGATCGCTAGCTTGACTCGATCGTAATTAGCAGCGGCGATCGCGTTAAATAAGCTCTGAGTTTTGGGATCTACACTCATGATTGCTGTGTCCAAGTGGGCTGGGGGAAAAGGTGATGTGCCCTAAGCACTATCCATACTTTTATCATTCCCAAATTATTCACCAAAATGTCGATCGATCGATTTTTCCCAACCTAATTTCTCCCCACCGCTCGAAATTCAAGCTCGATTGGAACGTTATCCGATCTATGATGTCATCCGTCTATCCACATTCACCCTTCTCCTTACGGAGACGCTACGCTACGACAGGCTCAGGGCAAACTATTCCCTATTCCCTATCCACTCTAGATATCTAATTTAACAGCAGAGTATTTAGATTTGCTGGCGGAGAATTTGTTCGACACTCGGATGCAGATTAGGAAACGTCGCTGATTGAATGAGATCGACACCTTGAAATTCGATCGGTTCGTACCAACCTTCCATCAGCGTAAAAACAGTCACTTTTTCCAATAAAGGATCGACAATCCAATATTCAGGAATATCTAAAACGCTATATTCGGTACGTTTAGCCCGATAGTCAACTGTTTTTGTCGATTCGCTCACAACTTCTACTACCAATAACGGCGGAGCTTCATTTAATTCGACAACCGCCTCGCGAGTTTGCAAAGCGCGCCATTGCTCTAGCGGCAAAACCATCACATCAGGAATCCGACAGGTATCCCATCTGCCACCTTTGGGAGAGCGAACGCCAACTAATCCAGGTAAAACAACCCAATCGCGATCTAGATTCGCAATCTCTGTTTCTAACATTCGTTCGATAAATTTGACAATCGCACCATGTTGTCCCGTGCCCAGACTCATTGGGATTAGCTCTCCATTGACTAGTTCGTAACGCCTGTCGGTACCATCGGCATATTTAAGATACTCTGCAAAAGTCAACCGATCGGTAATGATAGTCATAGCAGTATTTCCACGATGAATTAGTTAGATATTACCATTGTAACGAGCCTGCGGATTCACCTTGCGATCGCTTCAATTGGGCATCGCGCTCGAACCATTTAATAATCTGTTGCGGGGTCAGATCTTCAATTTTTTCGACTCGCTCCTCATCCGCAATCTGTTTGAGCATTCGCATCGAAGAAATCGTAATTCGGGTTAAAAACTTCTCGTGAGTAGATAGCAATGCTGTTTCTACTTCTACCGCCTCAGCGTGCGTTAAGTACTTTTCGTCGCTCATTGGAAATTATGATGATTAATTATTAATTATCGATCGTCGAAATCAAGTAACCGCATTGATGTCCGCCATCAACCAGCCAGTGCGTGCGCTCTACCTGACAATCTGCTAGCGCAGCCGCAAACATTTCTAATTCGTGTCCGCAGACAGCCGGAAATGAGGTCGCTACTTGCGAAATAGCGCAGTTATACTCAGTCAGGATAAATTTATCATTTTGTCCTTCTAAGGGGTGATACTCAGCCATATACCCCTCTTGGCGACGCAATTCAACTAGCTTGGCAACCCGTTCTGGCAATTCGCCCGTACCCAACTTGTGACGATAATCGATGCTTTTCTTTTGCCAATGCTGATGAATAATTTCACTGGCTCGATCGTAACCGAGATTTTCTACTAGTGTATCGAGAAACGAGATGGCAAACCTGTCGTAACGATCGGGAAAGCGATCGTGTCCCTTCTGACTGAGATGATAGATATGTTGGGGTCTACCAGTGCCAGCAGCTACCGATTGATATACAATTAAATCTTCAGTTTGTAAATCCTTGAGGTGGCGACGTACCGCTTGGGGACTGATATCTAGGGCGATAGCCAAATCTTGAGCGATGGCTTGACCATGTTTGAGGAGATATTCGAGGATATCCTGTTTGGTTGAAGAGTGCGGCTCTGTCATCATATCGGTGCTGGGTGGGGAGAAATGGTCGCGCGCAGACATGCAGATAAAAACTTTTTCGCTAGTTTTGCTACTTTAGCAACAACTATGTTGTTAAATTACGATACAATAGGGTTAAAGACTTAAACAACTAGTTTATTGTTTAATTATACGATATTTTGTCTGTCCCAGTCAGACACCCTAACCATCCTTATTCTAGAGAGAACACAGGCGATCGATGAGTAGCGCAGTCCAAAATTTAGTCAATCAACCCTACAAGTACGGCTTTGTCACTGATATTCAGTCCGACCAGATCCCACGCGGCTTGAATGAGGATATCGTGCGTCTGATTTCGTCCAAGAAGGACGAGCCACAATTCCTGCTCGACTTCCGACTGCGCGCCTATCGCCAATGGCTCAAGATGACCGAACCCACTTGGCCGCATGTAGACTATCCCGCGATCGATTACAACGATATCATCTATTACTCCGCACCCAAGCAAGCCGCCAAAAAATTGGACAGCTTGGATGAAGTCGATCCCATTCTTCTCGAAACATTTGAGAAACTAGGGATATCCCTCAACGAGCAAAAGAGATTATCCAATGTCGCCGTCGATGCCGTATTTGATAGCGTCTCGATCGGCACCACTTTTAAGGCACAATTAGCCAAAGAAGGCGTGGTATTCTGCTCGATTTCCGAAGCCGTCAAAGAATATCCAGAACTAATCGAAAAATACTTGGGAAGTGTCATCCCGATCGCCGATAATTTCTTTGCAGCCTTAAACTCCGCCGTATTTAGTGACGGTTCCTTTGTCTACATTCCCAAAGGTACCAAATGTCCGATGGATTTATCCACTTATTTCCGCATCAATACCGGAGATAGCGGACAATTCGAGCGGACACTAATCATCGCCGATGAAGGTGCTTCCGTTACCTACCTCGAAGGCTGTACCGCACCCGCATTCGACACGAATCAACTTCACGCCGCCGTCGTCGAATTGGTGGTACTAGATAACGCCGAAATCAAATATTCCACCGTCCAAAACTGGTACGCAGGCGACGAAACTGGTAAAGGTGGCATCTACAACTTCGTTACCAAACGCGGCTTATGTAAGGGTGTCAACTCCAAGATTTCCTGGACGCAAGTAGAAACAGGTTCGGCAATTACCTGGAAATATCCCAGTTGCGTCCTAGTTGGCGACAACTCCGTCGGCGAATTTTATTCCGTCGCGCTGACTAATAATCTTCAACAAGCCGACACAGGCACCAAAATGATCCATGTGGGCAAAAATACCCGCAGTACGATTATTTCCAAAGGGATTTCGGCAGGTAAATCGAAGAATAGCTATCGCGGTTTAGTCAAAATGAATCCGACAGCTAAAGGAGCAAGAAATTACTCCCAGTGCGACTCGATGCTAATTGGCGACAGAGCGCAGGCGAATACTTTCCCCTATATCCAAGTTCAAAATCAAACCGCCAAAGTCGAACACGAAGCATCGACTTCTAAGATTGGTGAGGATCAGTTATTCTTCTTCGCTCAACGGGGGATTTCCCAAGAGGATGCGATTTCGATGATGATTAGTGGTTTCTGTAAGGATGTCTTTAATCAGTTGCCGATGGAATTTGCCGTTGAAGCTGACAGGTTGTTGAGTTTGAAGTTAGAAGGTACTGTCGGTTAATTAGTATATGTAATGGTTGTTGGGTTCCGCCCGTCAACCATTTTGTTAATTAAATTGATTAGGTCGAAATCTAAAGGTGGGCAGTTCCACCCGAAAAAACTTGTTATTTAATCGAACATGAGTTCAGCTTTACCACTTAACGAAAAACTTTGGTTCACAATGGAAAGTCATTGTGCTGGAAAGCATTATCTTCTTGGTAATGCTCATACTTTTAATGGGCGAATGCTAGCGTGGTGTCCATTAAAAGAAAAAAGTTTTTATGTCTCAAAGACTGAGATCGATGATTTATCTGAGGAGGCACAATATTGGATAAAGGGATTCTTGGCAGGGAATGAGCCGGAACCACCTATTGATGATGTTGGCGATATGTTTGCTTTCGATACGTCGCAGTATCAGTTTTGGCTAAAAGCAACGGAACTGTTTACTGAGACAGGCTACTGGTATTCGGGAGAAAGGCAATGTGAAACTTGCGGAGAGGATTTACTACCTTCACAAATAGGCGATCTTTGTGCGGAATGTCGCCAATAGCAGACCAACATTGACTAAAACTATATAAATATTATGCCCTATAGTAGCTTCACAATTGAAGAGGTGGAATCCAAATTTAACCTAAACTTGCAGACAGGTCATTTTTTACCAAATATCGAGCCGATTTCTCCTAGCTTGATGTTAGAACAATTTTTAAATATTACTTTGCCATTGGCTCGTGAAACTGGCTCAGAAAAAGCCAGATCGGAACTGCTTGTTTCGCCAATTTTAGTAGAAGTCCGCACCTTACTAAATAACTCGATTAGTTTGTTTTCAGGGGAAGACTTTACAGTCGATAGGGATTTAGGCTTAAATGGTATTTGTGATTTTTTGATTAGTCGATCGCCGATCCAGTTTAAAATTAATGCACCCGTAATAGCATTAGTCGAAGCCAAAAAAGGTGTACTAAAAGATGGCTGGGGTCAATGTATTGCCGAAATGGTAGCAGCACAGAGATTCAATCAACTTCGACAGCATTCGATCGAATTTATCTATGGCGTTGTTACCAGCGGAACTCGTTGGCAATTTATCGAGATGAAAGGAAGTAACATTACTATCGATCCAGAAGAGTACTCCTTCCCACCGATTGAGCCATTACTAGGTATTTTAAAATGGATGGCATCAAGAGAAGCGAAACTAGTAGATTTTGACAAGTAATTGAATTCGATCGATATCAAAATGTAGGCAGTGCCCACCTTACAAAATTAAAGTTTTAAAATGGTTGCGACACCTGTAAAAAATCTTACTTTAGAAAGCTTTCTGGATCTGCCAGAAACTAAACCTGCGAGTGAGTATATTGATGGAAAGATAGTTCAAAAGCCAATGCCTCAAGGAAAACATAGCGTAATTCAGACAAAGTTAATTATATTCATTAATTCACTGTTACTAGAATCGAAGATTGCCATCGCACTATCAGAGCTACGATGTACATTTGGTGAGAGATCGATCGTTCCTGATGTAGTTGTCTTGAAGAATGAAAATATCCCTAAAGATGATGATGGTGAGGTTTCTAATATTGTGACAATTGTACCTGATTGGGTAATTGAAATATTATCTCCAGACCAAAGTACAACCAAAGTAATTAAGAATATCCTTCATTGCTTAGATAATGGTACTGAAGTAGGATGGTTAATCGATCCTGCCGAGAAGATGATACTGGTTTATCAACCCGATCGACAAGCACAAGTAGTAGATATACTCGAAGCTGAATTAATTGTACCTGAATTCGCGCGATCGATTAAATTGACTGTCGGTGAGATATTTAACTGGCTGAAGGTGTGACTTTCGATGATAAATTACTCAAATCTTTAAAGTAGGTATCAACTAATGCTGGCAAATGAATCACTGACAGAGAATATTGCTGAGTTTCCAGAAGATAAATTTGAAGATGAAGAAAATGAAAATTTAGAGCCGGAAATATTAGTAAACAGTCAAACACTCAACCGAGACAGAAGACTTGTAACACATCCATACGACTTCATTATCCGCTCGCTCAAAGAGCAAGTAGACGATCGAACACTGGTACTTGCAGATGATTTTCAACGCCGTCGAGTCTGGGATGATACCAAAGCTAGTCGATTGATTGAGTCTTTATTGATAAACGTACCTATTCCAGTTTGTTATTTTGCCGAACTTGATGATGGTAGCTATAGTGTTATTGATGGTCAACAAAGACTTACATCAATTTATCGATATCTGGACAATGAATTTCCGTTAAAATCATTAAAAGTTAGAGACGATCTTAATAAAAGAAGATTTAATCAGTTAGGAGTAGCAGACCAACGATTAATTAAATCAAGATCGATTAGATGTGTTGTTATCTTGAAAGACTCTGATCCAGAAATTAGATTTGATGTATTCGATCGGCTTAATTCTAATTCAGTTAAATTGAATCGTCAAGAACTGCGAAATAGTTTGTACAAGGGCACGCTTAGTAATCTAATTAACAAAGAATTTTCTGAAAATGAAATATTCAAGAAGTTACGTCGAGCCAAAGAAATTGACGGGAAAATGCAAGTTGACAAAAGGATGAATGATTGCGAAATGATTCTAAGATTTTTCGCTTTTAATTTTAGCGGCTACAACTACACAGGGAATCTGCACAAATTTTTGGATGATTACCTGCATTTAGGACAGAAATTAAATCCAGAAAATATCGATCGACACCGCTCTATATTTTTAAAAACAATCGATAACGTATATGAAGTGTTTGGCTCTAATGGATTTAGACGTTACGATCTCCAGACTTCTGCCTGGATCGATTCTTTAAATCGAGCAATTTATGATATTGTTATGCTTTATTTTTCTAGGCTACCTATAGATGTAGTTCGACAAAAAAAGAACGAGATTCTCAATGCTTTTATTCAACTACAACAAGATCCAGAGTTTCAACAGGCAATTACTGTATACCCTGAAAAAATTCAAAGTCTCCAAACTAGACTTGACAAATGGCATGAGTCGCTACAACAGATAGGCATATGTGTAGACCGAGTTACCATTGGCGCAGCAAGTGGAAGTAGCGAAAGATAAATTCCATGAGCCGTAGTTCGCCAGCATTAGTGAGATTTTTTGATAATTTAAAGGAGGTGGGGACTTTAATATCTATGTCAAAGTTAAATGCATTAACAGCTAGAGAGCGAACTATTAATGAATGTATTTCTAGATCGGCAATATTACTTTTATGCAGTCACATAGAAAGTTTTTTTGAAGATTTAATAGTTGACATCATCGACTTCCACGAGCTAAGTCATACATCGATCTCTAAATTGCCAGTGAAGTTGAAATCGATCCAAACCTTGCGTAAGCCGATAATAGATAGTTTTTCTCTCGAAAAGAAATGGAAAATCCTTAAAAATATCAGCCAAAGCTCTTTTCTCAATGACGATGGAGTCTGTGATGAAGGGATATTTGATGCAGATTTACACCTCAAAGGTTTTGCCTCACCTGGTAGTGAATCGGTAGAAAGTCTGTTTGATGGAGTTGGTATGGCTAAAATATGGAGTTTAGTCGAAGCAAAAGATTCATCTGTCAATTTGAGGAGAAGCTTAGATGCATTTATCAATAGGCGAAATAACATCACTCATGGAGCTTCATCAGATAAGCCAACCATTGAAGATATCAAAAGTTATGTGCGCGATATCTGTGATATTGTTAGGATATTCAATTCAATTGTTACTGAATACCTAATAACTGATTTCAGCATTAAAGATCCGTGGTTAAACATATCAAAATAAAACCGATCGAGCCATTGCTGGGAATTTCAAAATGGATGGCATCAAGAGATAGTTAAACATAATGATAAGATACAAAGATTAGCTACTGTCGATCGAACCTTATTAAAAATCAATTAAACAAAATCTAAATATGATTAATCCTAATAGTCCAGTTATCCTCTCGATCGAGAACCTTACCGCAAATGTCGATGACACGCAAATCCTAAACGGTGTAAGCCTCGAAATCAAAGCTGGTGAAATTCATGCGATTATGGGGCCGAATGGTTCTGGTAAAAGTACCTTATCTAAAGTGTTAGCTGGACATCCGGCTTATACAGTTACGGGTGGCAAAGTTACTTATAAAGGTGAGAACTTATTTGACTTGGAGCCTCAAGATCGGGCGCGTTCGGGTGTATTTTTAGCGTTCCAATATCCGCTCGAAATTCCTGGCGTTAGTAATTTAGACTTCCTCCGCGTTGCTTACAACTCCCGCCAGAAGCATCGAGGATTGGAAGAATTGGATGTATTTGACTTTGACGACTTGATTCAGGACAAATTAGAGATTGTCAAAATGAATCCTGCTTTCCTCAGCCGGAGTGTCAATGAAGGCTTCTCTGGTGGTGAGAAGAAGCGGAATGAAATCTTGCAAATGGCAATCCTCGAACCTAGTCTCGCTATTCTCGATGAAACCGATTCTGGTTTGGATATCGACGCGCTCAAAATTGTTGCCAATGGTGTAAATCAGTTGTCGAATCAGGATAATTCGATGCTGGTGATTACCCACTATCAACGCCTGTTGGACTATATTATTCCTGATTTTGTGCATGTGATGGCAAACGGACAAATTCTCACCAGTGGTGGCAAGGAACTCGCACATGAACTAGAAGCCAAGGGCTATGACTGGGTGACAGAAGCTGAAACAGCGAACGTCTAGCAAACACAGATCTGTAGGGGCAGGTTTATGCTAGGGTTCTCGCAACCCACCACCAACAATCGGACGAACCTGCCCAACCCCACTAGGAACTGTAATTATATCCGGCGTTCGGTTGGTTACTGGTGAGGTGGGTGGGTTTGATTGAAATCTCTAGTGCTTCCGATATCGATCTCATAAACCCACCCCTACAGATCCTTGTTTTGATAAATCTATAAATCCTGTTTTTCCTTATTTGCCTTACTCCTATGACATCAACCTTAACCAACCGAGACACCTATCTCGCCCAACTCCTCGCCCTCATCCCACCACCTGCAACACCCCAACTGCTCGAACTGCGTACCCAAGCAGCCGGGTTTCTTCAAGAAGAAACCATTCCCAGTAGCAAAAACGAAGAATGGCGATTTACCGACTTATCCCCGCTCCTCGCGCAGCAATTCATCCATCCCAGCACTCAACTATCCCCAGTCAATATTGATGGGTTCGTCGTTCCCGAAGCCATTGATACCCGCTTAGTCTTTGTAAATGGCATCTACGCGCCGTTACTCTCTAGCTTGGTGAATTTACCTGCTGGCGTATTTATCGGCAACCTCACCGCTGCCAATACCGCCGGATTAGAGGTTGCTAAATATTTAGGCAAACAACCTGGTGGCGAAGAAGTCTTTACGGCGATTAATACGCTTAGCATTAATGAAGCCGCAGTGGTGTGGCTAGCTCCAGATGTCGTCTTTGAGTCCCCAATTCACCTATTATTTATTACTACCGTAGATGATACGGCGATCTCGACTCAACCGCGCACTTTAATCGTGTTAGAACGGGGGAGTAGCGCAAATTTGGTGCAAGAATATCTGCCTACGTCAGCTTCCAGCCACGCTTATTTTAATAACAGCGTTACGGAAATCTGGTTGGGGGAAGCAGCCAAACTCAATCATAGTCGCATTCAAACCGAAGATATTACTGCTATCCATATCGGTAAAACAGCGGTTTCGCAATCTCAGCATAGTGTCTATACTGGTAATGCGATCGAACTCGGTAGCAAACTTGCCCGTCATAATTGGGAAATCTTCCAAATCGGCGCGCAGACTGAAACTTATCTGAATGGGTTGACGATGGTAAATGGCGAACAAGAGTCAGATACTCATAGTGTCATCGCCTTAACTAAGCCCCACGGGATTACCAACCAACTGCATAAATGTATCATAGACGATCTCGCTCATGCGATTTTCAACGGTAAGGTATTTGTGCCCCAAGCCGCCCAACAAACCAATGCAGGCCAGTTAAATCGCAACCTACTACTTTCTGCCAAGGCGCGCATCGATACCAAGCCACAGCTCGAAATTACCGCTGATAACGTCAAATGCTCCCACGGGGCGACAGTCAGCCAACTCGAAGACGATGAGATCTTTTATCTCCAGAGCCGAGGTTTAGATGTCGAAACAGCTAAAATATTACTAATTAACGCTTTTGCTGTAGAGATTATCGATCGAATTCCCGTCGCCTCAGTACGCGAAAAACTAGCTGTCGCAGTAAAAGCATTCAAAGCTAACTAGGAACTGGTAAGCAATGACTAGAGAAAGCCCGATTCTAAGACTGATCCAAAATTTTACAGGAAATGCTGACGACATGACTTTTATCCAAACCAAATCGGGGATTCATACCAAGCAAAGTCTCGCGGATACAGTACGCGCCGATTTCCCTATCCTTCATCGCGAAGTGCATGGTAAGCCCTTAGTTTATCTAGATAATGCCGCAACTTCCCACAAGCCTCATGCTGTCATTCATGCGCTAGAACATTACTACAGTCACTATAATTCTAACGTTCATCGCGGCGTACATACCCTTAGTGCTGAGGCGACAGATGCTTATGAAGGCGCGCGCGAAAAGATTGCCAAATTTGTCAATGCAGCTTCTTCTCAAGAGATTATCTATACCCGTAATGCAACTGAAGCAATTAATTTAGTCGCCTATAGTTGGGGTTTGAGCAATCTGCAACGCGGCGATGAAATAATTCTATCGGTAATGGAACACCATAGCAATCTCATCCCCTGGCAATTAGTCGCTCAAAAAACAGGCGCGCGGCTTCAGTTCGTTCAACTCACGCCAGAAGAAGAGTTTGATTTCGGACATTACCAATCACTAGTTAATGAAAAAACAAAACTAGTGTCTATCGTGCATGTTTCTAACACATTGGGCTGTGTCAATCCGATTAAAGATATCGTCGCTCTCGCCCATCAATACGATGCGAAGGTGTTAGTTGATGCTTGCCAAAGTGCGCCACATTTACCGTTAGATGTCCAGGATTTAGATTGCGATTGGTTGGTGGCTTCGGGTCATAAAATGTGCGCTCCAACTGGAATTGGCTTTTTATATGGTAAGCTAAATTTACTGCGATCGATGCCACCTTTTTTAGGTGGTGGTGAAATGATTGCCGATGTATTTTTAGAAAATGCTACTTATGCCGATTTACCGCATAAATTTGAAGCAGGTACGCCCGCAATTGCCGAAGCGATCGCATTAGGAGCCGCAATCGATTATTTAACTAACATTGGGATGGATAAAATTCATACCTACGAGCAAGAATTAACCGAGTATTTATTCGATAAATTACTGAATATTCCTCAAGTAAAAATCTATGGTCCCAAACCACCTAGAGAACGAGCGGCATTAGCCTCTTTTACATCTGGAGACGTGCATCCTCACGATCTTTCTACTATGTTAGATCAAGCCGGAATTGCCATTCGTGCCGGACACCATTGCACTCAACCGTTGCATCGATTTATCAAGGCTCAATCGACCGCACGGGCGAGTTTGTACTTCTATAATACTAAAGCAGAAATCGATAGTTTTATCGCATCTTTACAAGAATCGATCGAGTTCTTTGACAGTATTTTTAGTTGAAATCTTGATTCGATTTAAAGATGTGGAGCGGCGATTCCCCCCGATCTTGTAAGAAATGTATTGTCTAGATGTGGAAATGTACCAAATCTTTACCAAAAACAGCGATCGGACTAGGCTACCGATCGCGATTTTGAGTTACAATAAAGGTACATAACTACTATATTTGCTATGAGTCTTAATGTCGTCCATTTGGTGGGAAGAGTTGGTGGCGATCCAGAAATGAAATATTTTGAGTCTGGTACTCAGCTCTGCACCCTCACTCTCGCTGTCAATCGTCGTAGCAAAAACCAAGATCAGCCCGACTGGTTCAATCTCAAAATCTGGGGTAAAACTGCCGAGATTGCCAGAAACTACGCTAAAAAAGGCAGCCAAATCGGGATTAAAGGCTCTCTAGAAGTAGAAACTTGGACTGATAAAGCCACCGGAACCGAACGCTCTCGCCCCGTAATTAAGGTGGAAAGTTTAGATCTGCTCGGCTCTAAGCGAGATGCTGCTGAAGCTATGCCAGATTACGGTTAGGGTGTTAAATGCCCTCAAAATATCGGGGAGGGGCAATTCAGAAATTACCTCTCCCCGATGTTTATAGAATTGTTTTGCCAGATCTCAAGATGCAATCCCCGTGAAAAAATGATGGCAGTAAAAGTGCATATTTTCACAATGAGAATTGCTGAAATATGAACGAGATCCCAATCGATCGCAACCTAGATGCTAAAATATTACCCATTCTACAGACTATATACGTAAGTTAGCTAAAACCCTATCCCCTACCCCTTAAAGAATGTTTCGTCTCTCCAGCCAAATCGAGGCAATTTTGTATCTCAAGGGACAACCCCTCGATTTAGCCACGATTGCCGAATGTGCGGGGTGCGATCGCGATGCGGCGGAAACTGCCATGATGGAGTTAATGGATGACTACGCGCACCGAGATAGCGCGCTGGAAGTCGTCGAAACGCCAACTGGTTATACGCTTCAGTTGAGAGCTTCCTTCCAAGCTCTAATTGATAAGATGATTCCCCCGGAAATCGGTACGGGTGCGTTGCGAACTTTGGCGGCGATCGCCATTAAAGGCTCGATTTCCCAAACAGATCTGGTAGAATTGAGAGGAAGTGGAGCTTATCAACACGTTCAAGAATTGGTAGAAGTAGGCTTCGTTCGCAAACGTCGTCAATCTGGAAGTCGATCGTCATTATTGCAAGTTACTGATAAATTTCATCGTACCTACGAACTCAATGACTTACCCATTCTCCAAGTAGCCGCAGTCACTAAAGATCTTGAGGCTAGTATCGAAGCATCGACTCCCATCGAGCTAGCAACTATCGATCCCGATGGGGTGGATCTCCCCACTCAATCTGACTGAAGCTGCCTGCTCTAGCCGCTTACTAGCATCCATTTTGAAAACTAGCTGCGATCGCCTGAATGCGGATAACCGTTCTGAGGGCATAATAACACTAGCGATCCGATCGCTGTCATCCAGCTCGATAACACAGTATGATGGTTATATCGAGTAGTTGGCGTAGCCTCTAACAACAGAGAATCGCTCAAGATCGATCGGTCGCAAACTGGCTCCATCAAACTAAAGTAATAATGGCATTTAATCCTGATTTTCTGGAACGCAAATCTGAAGATGCTCAAGTAAATCAATTACTCAAGTATCTTCAACATCAATCCCCAGAAGTCTTAGCCCAAATTGCTAAGGCGACAACTCCCCAGGTAAAAGATATTATCACTCACAACATTCAGGGTCTGCTGGGAATGTTGCCGAGTGAAGGCTTCAGCGTCCAAGTGACTACAGATCGCGATAACCTGGCAAATCTCTTGGGTTCGGCGATGATGACAGGCTACTTCCTCCGTCAGATGGAACAACGCATGGAACTAGAAGATATGCTGATGGGTTCGAGTTCGGTAGATCGCGAATCTTAATCGAGCGTCGAAACTCGACGCTCGGCTCTGCTGGCGAAGCTCAACTGCGCCAGCTTAAAACCTGCGACTTGACTGGGTTGACAAAATCGCGGTTTTCTGAATCTGCTTTGGTGAATTCCGATCGCAACTGGTAATACCATTTGGCTTGAGTATCCGCATCCCTAATTAGCATTAATGGGGGATCGTACTTGAGTCCAATTTGCTGTTTGACAACCATATCTCGATCTTGTCCCAAAAAGGTCGTAATAAATGGTTGGAGGATCGGCAGCAACGGTTTGAACCAGCCGATGGTAGTATAAAACATCGTGGTGACCTCAGTTTCGGTCTCGGAGATTGGGGTAATTACGGTGAGATTAGCGACGCGATTGGTGTTGGTAATAATTTGCTCGACTCTTACCCCCGGTAACTGAAAAGCAATTTCTACCTCTGCATCGCCGCCGAGTAAGCGATAGAAAAATGTTTGTCGCTCCAGCCGATGGCGGCGCATGGTGAAGCCATAAGGCGAAGGATCGAAGGCTTTGATCTCTGGTGTTAGGATAGCATCCGATCGCCACCACCACGCCCGATGGACGAAGGGAACGTGAGCGGGATCCATCAAGCCGACGACAGCATGATCGATAAAGCAGGGAAACTTCATCGTATAAGTAGATTGATAAACCGCGTCTTCAAACCCAGCCACCACAGGTACGGGATATTTAGGCACGATTTCGCCCCGCTCCTGCTCGGACATATAAATCCAGATATTGCCCTGGGATTCGCACGCGGGGTAGCGACGCACTTGAAACTTACTCAAATCTAGATCCTGGTTGTCATTCAACGCCGGGATGAGCGTACATTGTCCCATTTCGTCAAATCGCCAGCCGTGGTAAGCACATTCAATGGAGGTACCGTCAAATCGTCCACAACTCAACGGAACGGCGCGATGGGGACAAATATCCCTCAGCGCGAAGACTTCGCCACTATGAGTGCGTCCGAACACCATGGGTTCGCCGAGTAACTGTTTGGCAAACATTTGCCCTGGTTTGAGCTGTCGTCCGGGTAAAGCGTAATACCAAATATTTCGGAGGAAATTTTTCTGTTCGGTCACTAGTTTCTCTGGTGTTAACAGCAATTCAACGATTTGCCTGCGAACAGTAAGTTCGGCACTTATAAAGTTTATAGTAGATTGAGTTCGGTCAGCATTACCTAGTTCATGAGCGGTACATATAAAGCTACAGGTATCAATCTTAAAGCTATTCCGATTGGGGAAAACGATCGACTGTTGACAATTCTCACCCGCGAGCGTGGTTTAATAAAAGCGATCGTGCCTGGTGCTAGAAAATCAAACTCTAGTTTGAGCGGACGCAGCGCACTGTTTATGGTAAATAATTTATTAATTGTCAAAGGTCGATCGCTCGACAAAATTACCCAAGCAGAAACGCTCACTATATATGGTAGATCGATCGGGGATTTAGGTAAACTAGCCGCCAGTCAGTATTTAGCCGAAATTGTGTTGGCGCAAGCCTTGAGCGACCATCCGCAAGAGGAATTATATCAATTATTACTGCTCCATTTAGGCAGATTAAATAACCTCGATCTCAACGATAACACGGCGGCGATCGCTCATTTGTGTCAGGGCATTTTTCATCTATTGGCGTTGGGCGGAATTGCGCCCCAGTTATACCATTGCTATGTTACCAGACAAGCGATCGAACCCAATTTTCAGACTATTAACTGGCAAATTGGCTTTTGTATCGAAGCTGGAAGTATCGTCGAGTTAGCAGTAGCCAAAGCAGATCCGAGTATTACCGTCAATTATCGCCTGAACGCACTAGATTTACTGCTGTTCCAGCACTTATCAGATCCTAGCCTCGATCGACTAGAAATAGCAATCGATCGATTTACCCTTGAAACTATCTCAGATTTGGAGCTAGCAGGCGGCTGGAGACGGCTCGAACGGATATTACGTCAATATATTCATTACCACCTTAGCATTCAGATTCGATCGGCAGCATTGATCGATTTATGAGAAGCGGGGAGATGGGAGTAAGAAGTAAGAAGTAAGGAATGAGGATTAAGTAACTTGCGTAGGTTGGGTTGAAGCCCGCGAAACCCAACTCTCTAGGGATGTTGGGTTTCTTCTATGTGCGATCGATAATTTGGTATTTTTTAGATAATTGGTAGTAGCCGCCCCACACTCGCTGTCGAAACCCGCTACACTAAAAGCTGTCAAACCAGACATAGAAGAGGCTTTTGCGATCGCCAGAGACTAAAACTAGCAATTATCATTAATGAGGGATCTAACTACCCGATAGATCCAGATCTAGAGCGAAATATATGTACAGCTACCGAGGATCGGGCTGTCGCGCTCGCTCGGATCGCTTTAAAATAGAAGGTATAAAACATTTTTAGTCTAAAGCATCAACTTTTTAACATCAAACTTTAATTTTTGCGGTTATCACAGCCCTACCTCATTACTCAATGCGATTATCTGATTTTGACAAAGTACCAGAAAGTGAATTGACAGATGCCACAACTACCGGATCCGCCAGCTCAGAAATTCCAGCAGATTCAGTAACGGCAAATGGCGAGGGTACCGAGATCCAAACACATCGCGAGAATTCAGATCTTCAACCAGGATTTTTTACAGTTCTCAAAAATCGCAACTTTGTCACCCTGTGGAGCGGACAGATTTTTTCGCAACTAGCCGATAAAGTCTATGTGGTGCTGATGATTGCGATTATTGAAAGTCAATTTCAGTCAGAAAATCAGAGTATTAGTGGTTGGGTATCGGCGATCCTGATTGCAAACACGATTCCAGCGGTGCTATTTGGCTCTCTGGCGGGGGTCTTTGTCGATCGGTGGCATAAAAAAGAGGTTTTGGTAATTACCAACCTGCTCCGGGGCGGATTGGTGCTAGTCGTACCATTTCTGCTGTGGTTGACGAAGGGGCAAATATTTATAAATTTACCATTGGGGTTTGAAATTCTCTTAGCAGTCACTTTTATGGTGTCTACTTTGGGTCAGTTTTTTAGCCCCGCCGAACAATCAGCAATTTCGATGATTGTCGATAAACCGAATCTTCTGGCGGCAAATTCTCTCTACACCACTACTGCAATGGGTTCGCTAATTGTCGGGTTTGCGATCGGCGAACCCATTTTAGCATTGGCAGATAGTCTGGGCGCAAGTGTGGGTTTGGGCGTAAATATCGGGAAAGAATTATTAGTCGGCACTAGTTATGTAATTGCCGGAATTTTTCTAATTGTGATGCGAACGGGGGAAACCAAGCAAATCCCCACAGGAGACGAGCCACACGTTTTAGCCGATCTTAAAGATGGCATCCGCTATCTGGGAGAGCATAAACAGATCAAAGGCGCACTGATTCAATTGGTAATCATCCAATCGGTCATTGCTTCAATGACCGTAGTTGCCGTGCGGATGGCAGAATTATTACCAGAAATTAAAGCTTCCCAATTTGGCTTTCTGTTAGCCGCTGGTGGTGTAGGTATGGGCTTAGGCGCGGTAGCATTAAGTTATCTCGATCGCAAATTATCTCGCACTCAGTTGAGTCTATATGGTTCGCTAGGAGTAGCATTTTCGTTAATTGGGTTATCATTTTCTCAATCTCTATGGCTGAGTCTATTATGCTTAGTCGGCATGGGCGTATTTAGCGCAAGCGTCATGATTCCGATGCAAACTACCATTCAAGGCGAAACTCCAGAAGAAATGCGCGGTAAAGTATTTGGACTGCAAAACAACGCCATTAACATCGCCCTCAGCCTCCCGCTAGCACTGACCGGAATCGCTGAGACAGCTTTGGGCGTTCCTACAGTATTATTATCTTTAGCCGCAATCTCCGCAATTGGTGGTATATTCACTCAAAAGTACAATTCCGCAGATTAGTTAATTTACCCTATCCCCTTCTAGATGGAACCGATAATTCAACTACGCGGAGTCTCCCAAGCCTTTGGTACTAACGTAATTTTAGATGGCTTGGATCTGGATATTTATCCGGGACAGGGTTTAGGCGTAATTGGGCCATCGGGAACGGGTAAATCGACGATTCTCCGCATCATTGCGGGCTTATTGACTCCAGATGAAGGCGAAATATATATTCGGGGTGAATTGCGGCGCGGATCGATCGAAGATGGTAACGATCCGATTTATATTGGCATGGTATTCCAACAAGCCGCCTTGTTCGATTCGCTTACCGTCGAAGAAAATGTCGGCTTTCGGTTATTTCAACAGTCGCATATTTCTCGCAAACACATTCGCGAACTGGTAGATGCTAAACTAGCCCTAGTCGGAATGGCAGGTGTAGCCGACAGATATCCCGCGCAATTATCTGGGGGGATGCGAAAACGGGTCAGTTTTGCCCGCGCAATTATGGCAAATCCCGAACATCCCGAAGATAATCCAGAGATTCTATTATACGACGAACCAACCGCTGGACTAGATCCGATCGCCTCTACGGTCATTGAAGATTTAGTTCGAGATTTACAAAATGTCGATGATGGTTGCAGTACCTATGTAATGGTAACTCATCAAAATAGTACCATCCGCCGCACTACCGATCGGATCGTGTTTCTCTATCAAGGTAAAGTCCAATGGGATGGTAAAACCGAAGATATCGATACTACAGATAATCCCCTCATTCGCCAATTTTTTAGTGCTAACACCCACGGGCCAATTCATCTCATCGATTGAGAGGGTGTCTGAAAAGCGTAGATCTAAATCCCCCCAACCCCCTTAAAAAGGGGGATTTAGCGGATGCGCGCACGCCTTTGTTCCCCGACGGTTTAGCGGCGTTTTTATTCGGGGGGAACCCCCGAATAAAAAAACGACAAGACAGCGACCCAAATCGCGCTGAGGTTCCCTCAGCGTGCGTTTGGGTCAAGACAGCGCACCAAGCAGGGGGATTTAGATCTACGATCGAAGCAATAAGACTTTTCAGACACCCTCTGAGTTAGGATGACTGTTGCACTCTTGCTGATGGACGATCCAGATCTGGTGCTTACCGCAGATATTGTTGTCAAAATCTAGGTAAGCACCTTTTCAATCGCTACACTTTCACCCCTCTAAAGTCTAAAACCTCAAGCCCTGTTGCTTAATTAATCGGTAATTTAATTACCTGTAAGTTGTTGGACTTTAACTAATAACTCTTGACTCAATTTAACAAAAGATTTAGAACCAGCAGAACCGGGGTTTTCGATAACGACAGGTTGGAAACTATCGATTGCTTTGGCAACATTTACATCCATTGGAATGCGAGTTTGGAAAATTTTACTCTCATCAAAATCTTGAGTTACCCGTTCCATAACGCGATCGTAATATCGGGCAAATAAAGAACTCCCAGACAAAATAAATACCACCCCTAGCAAACTACTTTCCAGACAATTTTTATCGCCTTCATGAGCCTCGCGGAGCTTGGCAATCCGCCGCTCCAATAACTGCATCCCTACGAGTGAAAGCGGTTCGGGGCGGGCGGGCATAATATAAAAATGACTTGCCATAATTCCGCTTCTAGTCAACAGATTGTAACCAGGGGCGCAGTCGAGAATGATAAAATCGTACTCATCGATGACTGGAGCTAAAATATCTTTAATTAAAGAGCCTTCAAATCCATTCCAGACATCAATAAAGTCGGTATTAGGATTGTTGAGAGTTTCTTCATGCAGTTTTTCAGATACTAGAAACTCATCATAAATATCGATGTCGCCAGCTAATAAATCTAGTCCTTTCACCCAACAAACATCGGTAGTAATCAGATCTTTGGTTTCAAATTTATAGCGGCTACTCGGTTTGAGCACTTTGGCGATCGAATACGAGATCGTCTTTTTCTCGCGGCGAATTTTGGCAAAATCTTGAGGTGTAACTAGGCTCAGAGTAGCACTGATCTGGGTGTCGAGATCGACAACTAAAACGCGCTTCCCGGCTAGTTTGGCAAGACAAGCAGCCAGATTGACGGTGAGGGTGGTTTTACCAACACCTCCTTTCATATTGACAGTGGCGATAACTAGTCCCATGATGTATCTAAAGTAGCCCCCTGACTTGAGTGTGAGGTAACGAAAGTACCGCTAATATCATAGTTGGTTTCGATCGGTTTACGATCGACTCAGACCATTGTAGCTGACATAATTTTACTTGAGAGCGATTGGCAATCGATCGCCGCTGAAGGCTCTAAACTACTCTAACCATATTTATGAAAAAATATTTAGCTTTATTCACGGCAATTGCTTTAGCAATTTATTTATTATTTGGATCTCCTACAAGTGCGATTCCACCAGGAAATGCATATACAGAATCTGAGGAGTTTTTATATAATATGCAGCAAGAATTAATCGCTAAAATTAGTAATTCTCGCGATAAACAGCGGCTGATGGCAGCCGATCGAGCCTGGATTAAATTTCGCGATGCTGAGGTAAATTTTTACGGTCGATATTATGCTAATAGTCAGGGTGGATTAGCCCTCAAGGCTAAACTGACTGAGGGGCGCGCTATTTATTTTCAGTCGATGCTCAAGCAATTGCCACAACAAAAAGGTCAAGATATCGGGCCGATTTGAACTGGTTAAATTTGAGGTTTAAAATTTAGCAGTTTGCTCGTGCATAAATGTTTGAGATTATCCCAATGAGGATCGGTGTAGACTTCGATTTCATTGAGGAGTGTTATGGAAAGTGCCAAAATACCGATCGGCAGCACGCTCGACGAACGCTATGAGCTTATCGAACTATTGGGTGAAGGGGGGAGCGGTAGTACCTACAAAGCGATTCGACTGGCAGATCGCGTCATTGTCGCGATTAAAATGCTCTCATTGCGCCATCTCAATGACTGGAAACAGCTCGAACTATTCGAGCGCGAAGCCAAGGTACTCTCGCAACTCAACCACCCTCAGATTCCCCAATATTTGGAGTATTTTCACATCGATACTCCCGACAATCGGGCATTTTATATCGTACAACAACTCGCACCTGGTCGGCCGCTGACGGAGTGGGTGCAGTCTGGCTGGCGAGGTACCGAAGCTGAGATTCGCGATATTGCCAGTCAGTTGTTAGCAATTTTGCAATATCTCCATCATCAATCGCCACCACTGATTCATCGCGATCTCAAACCTCACAATATCATCCGCGATGATGATGGGCGCATATTTCTAGTCGATTTTGGTGCGGTGCAGGATGTGTATAACAACACGCTGCTCAAAGGTAGCACTGTGGCTGGTACTTATGGCTATATGGCTCCAGAACAGTTTCGGGGTGATGCGGTACGTGCGAGCGATTTATATGGCTTAGGTGCCACTATTTTATACCTCTTAACTCATCGATCGCCTGCGGATCTACCTCAAGAACGATTGAAGCTAAATTTTCGCAGCCATGTAAATATTAGCAACCATTTTGCTGACTGGCTGGAGACAATGCTAGAGCCGGATACATCCGCACGATTCTCATCCGCTCGTGTGGCTTTAAGTAACTTAGAAAAACAGCATTGGTTTAGCAAGCGGCGCAACACTAAATTTAATTCCTCCTGGATAAATGTCGCAGTTGCCACAATTATCTTATCGATTTCGGTACCGCTAATTTATGAATATCGCCATACTGTTGCCGCCAGAATTGGTTTACCTGTTACCGATATTTGTTATGCGATTCGGAATGACGATGTGGAATCGCTGCATCGATACCTCGATCGAGGAGTGAGTGTCAATGCTACTGTTGAAATTAACCAAGGTTGGGATAGTGAAGAATCACGTTCTAATGGTTATTTTGTTAATGGTTCGATGCTAGATTGTGCGATCGAGCATCGGAAAGATGAAATAGTTGCAGATCTACTCAAACATGGTGCAGATCCTAATTTAGGTAATAATTACAGCACGCCATTACATCGGATAGTCAATTTTAGTTATTCTTGTGCAGAGGAAGGAGATAGCTACTGTCTTGCTCATGGTTTCAAGATAGTGGATTATTTACTGAATTATCAAGCAAAAATTGATGCGGAAGATCGCGATCGCAATACACCACTTGCGATCGCAATTAAAGCGAATAACAACGATCTTGCTAAATTTTTAATATCGAAAGGTGCTGATGTAAATAAAGTCAGTAGCAACGATAGTTCGCCGCTAATACTAGCGATCGATAATAATGAAAAAGATAATCTAGAGCTTGTAAAAATTTTACTTGTCAAAGGTGCCGATCCGAATATTCCTAATGATAATGGTGAGACACCGTTAATGAGGGCGATCTTTTATGCTGACGGACATTTAACTCGTACATCTGATGCTACTTTGCTAAAAACGATCGAGTTACTACTATCGAAAGGTGCCGATCCTAATCTTGTCGATCGAGATGGAAATACCGCATTACATTATCTTGCCAAACTCGACAATATTAATTACCAGTGCATAAATAACAAATCTCTGGCAGCTCGCATCTTCGACTTACTCATTCAATATAGGGTAGATCGTAAGGCGATCGTTAATAAAGAGGGCAATACAGCTTTACATGTATTAGCCGATAAAAAAGATTTACATCCGATTGTCGATCGGATGATTGAATCCGGCTGGGATCCGCTTAAAAAGAATCGGGGTGGTAAAAATGCCCTGGAATTAAAAAAAGCAGCTAAATCCATCTCATCTGAATGTGAAAGGCAGGTGGAACCTAATGAATAACATTGCTATATTTTTAGAAAATCGTTATCGAATTTTAGACGTATTAGGTGAAGGCGGTTGTGGTAAAACTTATCGCGCTGTGGATGAAGCTTGTCAAGCTGAAGTTGCTATTAAAGTATTAAACTTGCGAGGAATGAGCGATTGGAAAACACTAGAATTATTCGATCGCGAAGCCAAAATTCTCGCCCAGTTAGAACATCCAGCCATTCCCCGCTATTTAGATTTCTTTCAGACTGAGATCGCTGGTGAAGAGGTTTTTTGTCTGGTTCAAGCAATTGCGCCAGGACGATCTTTAGCGAGCTGGATAGAATCAGGTTATATTTTTAATAGCATAGAGTTACGCAACATTGCCACCCAAATTTTAGAGATTTTAATTTATCTTCAGACATTTACGCCCCCAATTATCCATCGCGATCTCAAACCTCAAAACTTAATCTGGAGAGAGTCGGGTAATATTTATCTAATAGATTTTGGAGCCGTGCGTGACACATATCATCTCACGGTGACAGGTGGCAGTACGATCGTCGGAACGTATGGTTATATGGCTCCCGAACAATTTCGCGGACAAGCGGTGTTAGCAACCGATTTATATGGCTTGGGAACGACATTATTATATCTGGCATCTGGGAAAGATCCGGCAGATTTTCCGATCGAACAGATGAAGATCGATTTCCGCGATGCTCTTTCAGATCGACTTCACCAACGAGTCAAAATATCACCCAATTTTATTGATTGGCTCGATGGATTATTAGAGCCAATTCCTGAAGATCGTTATCGCAGTGCCGCACGCGCTCTAGCCGCTCTAAATGGCAAAAATACTGTCAAAACTCGTCATCCCAAACACCCCATTACCCAAATCGAGCGACAGGGTGAAACGATGAAAATTGTCATCCTGCCGATTTGGTTAAAGACAGATCGTAGTCAGCGACATTTTTTCACTGCAATATCATTAATATTACTGGCGATCGGTATTTTTGGGCTGATGACATCAGCCTCTTTAAATCAAATACCGGGGCTATTTTGTTTGTGTTTACTATTAGAAATAGTACTAATTTCAGGTTCGATCCGAATACTATGGCATTACTATAATAATGTTAGATGTCAGCATGAAATAGAAATAACCAAGCAAAATGTAATTTGCACGACAAAAATAGATGAAGTATCTATCTCTCAACGGATAATTAAGCTTAAAGACATCGAACACGTTAATTGCCCGAAAATAAGTAGATTAAATTTCAAGAGTGGCATCGAATTAAGTGTCTCTACTAAACGACACTTTCAGCTTAAATGTGATGAAGAAGAGACTACTTTTTTACCTCTGTATACTTTTGGTCGTTATCTAGATCGTGCTGAGAAAATATGGTTGGCATGTGAAATTTTAGAGCAGATTCAGTATCTCGATCCTGAAACAGACCGAATTTTTTATTAATTAAGTAAATTTTCCACGATCGCCGCTAATTTATCAGCCGCACCTGCTTCGCCGCGAACTTGGCGTAAATCCGATCGCATGGCGGCTAATTTTTCGGGATGTTCGAGATAATCGATCGTAAATTCAGCGACGGTTTTGGCATCTAAATTACCAACTAATTCGGGGACTATTTCTCGTTTCGCCCAAATATTCGGCCATGCAAATTTATAATTACCCATATTCCGATAGGCGATCGTATTGACGATTTTGGCGATCGGCGAACCAATTAGGGGTAAATTAACTAATATCCCTGGTAGCCCGTCCCAAGCGCGCATGGCATCCATTTGTTGCAAAGCGATTAAAACGATCATTGGTACTCCTAACCCGCCTAATTCTGCCGTATTTGCCCCCACTGTGGTCAAACATAAGGTACATTGACTCAACCAATCGTAAGCCGGAAATTCAGTATGTAACTCTACTTTTAATCCGGTGGCTGTCTGAAGATAAGGAATTATTTCATTATCTTCTAGAGTTGCGGTGGCACCATTTACCAGGGCAATAATCGGATTTTTACTAGGATCGGCATAACTCGCTAAAGTTTGCAGATCGATCGTTGGTGCGACGGGAATAGCAAATTTTATGTGAGGGTTAGCCGCTTGAATATATTCGGCAATCGCCAGCATCAATGGCAATCCCATCCCTAGTTTGGCCGATTTAGATCCGGGCAATAATCCAATTGTAATATCCTCAGAATTGCGATCGATTCGTTCGGGATTGAGGCTAGTTTGAGTCTCCACCATTAAGTCACCAACTACGGTAAATCGATCGAGATATTTTGGTTTGACTTTAGTAGTTACTTCGGCATTCATGACGGCAAATCGATCGATTAAATTATGCCATCTTGCCGTCCACTCGGCATAGACAACCGTTTGATAACCCAAACGTTTACCGATTACAACCGGAAAAAACTGATCGCCACCTAGAAAAATTACGATTCCCCGTTCTCGCCACTCCCAATTTTTGGCAGTTTTACCCCATACTAAAAACTGAGTAAAATGCTCGGCACCTTGGGCGCGATCGATCTCTGGATAACTGGTTAAAATTTGGACTTCTTTACCACTCGCATTCGGACAAGGTGATAAAATTGCGGAAATTCGCACGATAGATCGATCGTTACCTAATTTGGCGCGTAAAGCTCTGACGACGGGACGTACCCATGTCGTGACTTCGCCCGGTGCGTTAGAGAGAATGATAATATCGATCGGTTCAATAGCAGTCATGTTTAGTTTACTTACTCCCTTGCTAGTGTCGAATTAGGCAACTAGAGTAGTGAGTGAATAGTGAATAGTGGATAGTGAATAGTAGATTCAACACGATTTGGTTAGTAAAATAAGTTGTCTCATATTAGTCCGCGTAGGCGGACTGCGCTTCATGTGCCACGGCTTCAATTGTAGGCATTTCGGCGATTAGTTCTTCTAATATAGGTATTTTGCGCGATCGTTGGGCGATCGTGTCTAGCGGAACTTTAAAATATCTTGCAGCACGAGTCATATCAAAAGATAACAGTCGATCTTCACCGCGATCGAGAGTTTTTTGGGGTTTTGATGGTTGAATTCCTTGTGCTTTCAAAAGTTCGCCAGCCAAAGCGCGCGCTAATAGCGGCGGTACGCTATTCCCAATTTGACGACAGCCGTGCCATTTTGTCCCATGTAGGCGGAACCAATCGGGGTAAGAATGCAGTCTCGCTGCCTCTCGCACGGTGATTACCCGTGGGCAGGTAGGGTGGATCGGACGGGGCGAGGTATGCGCCCCGCGTGCGCTATCTGTGCCCGCTCGGAGCGTATTACAAAGCCCCTGCGGATCGAGTCTGCGAAAGTGGCTGATTTTCTCAGTTTTGCCCGGAACTGTTGCCTCAAAACGGGCGATCGAAGCAGGAGTATGCTGGGTTCTGATACTACAGGTTAGCAGATGCGGATCGAATTTTCGCGGGTAACTATAATCGTCGAGATCTGGCTCTAACCCGCGTAATTTACGTGCATACGTGCTAGTTGTCTCCCATTTTACCGCCACCGAATCCGTCGCCCATAATGCCTCAAAACTATCTGAATTTGGCAAATCGGCGATCGCTTCCCCAACTGTAATCCGCTCTCGTTGCGGCTGCGGATAACCAGGAGACTTTTCGCCCCGGCGGGTACCGACTAAAAATAACCGCTTTCGATCCTGCGGTACGCCATAATCGGCGGCATTGAGTACTTTATATGGCATTAACACCTCATAACCAGCTTCACCCAACGCGGCAATTAGTTCTTTGAGAAACTGCGCGTGTTGTCCGAGTGTCAAGCCTTTAACATTTTCAAAGACGCAATATTTAGGGTTTAGTTCTTTAACAATCCGCACGTAATGAAATACTAACTGATTGCGCGGATCGTCAAACATCCGTTTGCCCATGAGCGAAAAACCTTGACAAGGCGCACCACCCATGACGACATCGATATCTCGATCGCCTAATTTAGCTTGGTGGCGGATTTCAGTCCCGGTGAGATCGGTAACGCTGGCGCAAATTGTCGCAGTATTGGGAAAATTATATTCATGCGTCGCACAATGAATCGGATCGATTTCTACAGCGGCGACAATATCGAATCCAGCTTGCTCGAAACCCAGTGACATCCCGCCAGCACCCGCAAACAGGTCGATTCCGATCGGTCTAGTCATTTCGATGGTTGGGGTCAGTACTGAATTATCTTAGCAGTAGTGAGGATGTTCTGTTTTAGCAATTTTACGATTGTTTAGATGTCAGATTACTTAAAGATATTTGGTGGTGCGTCGAAGCGGAGAAACATCGAGAAGACGTTATCGGCAACGCCCGATCGAGCATTCTGGGAATTTACACCGAGATCGACTTCATTTCGATTCCAGCCGAGCGAGAGCGTGGGACTATTCTTGCCACCCAGGCGGATACTCGCACTGGCACCAAAGGGCGATCGAGTCGGGTTATTATTAACTGGGGTATAGTAACCCGATACAACGAGTCCGTCGCTAATTTTCCATGTAGCATTAGTCGATAACAAATTGCCGATCGAATTATTGAGTCCGGTAGCCTGAAAATAAGTCGTACCCAAAATGACATTACCTAAACCCAGCCGCGCACCAACATTAACATAACTATTGGCAGAGCGAAAACTCACGGCATCAAAGATTTTGGCACCATCGATCGCATAGTTAATCCCCGCAGAAAGGTTAAGATTATAAGCCGGATTTTTACCCAAATCGATCTGCTTGGAGATTGTCCCGACGAGTTTACTGTAGTATTCGGAATCGGGGTTAATATAGCCGATCGCGCTGAGATTATAGCTCAATCCATTCGGTTCGACCTTGGTAAAATCCACGCCGACGTAAGCTTTATCGGCACTGGTACTATCGCTACTGCCATTGGGATTGACAATCAATCCGGTATAGTAACGCAATACCGAATCTTGAGTCGTAACATTACCAGTCGCACTCAGATGGGGATAATAATTAGTCCGTTCGCGAACTGTAGTAGTAGTGATGCTATTGACATCTCGCTCATATCGTGTTAAGTAAGTTTGGACGTAGGCATTGTTGATACCTGATGTATCGAAAGCACTCCGATCTACTAATGCGTTAACTTGAATGTTACTCTCCACACCGCCTTCACCACCAGCCGATAACACGATCCGTTCGGGGCCAGTCGGTTGAAAAAACTGCTTGCCTAGTAATACATTGCGATTGATGACTGGCGAGAACCCAATCCAAATGCCTTCATAGTTAGAGCTAGAAATCTCCTTGCCGTTGGGGGTCTTCCCACGACCGATGCCGCTATAGTAGGCGGTAAAACTATTGTCTGGTGTCCGATTGTTATTGGCGGCTAAGACTAAAGTCCGCTCGACTGCTGTAGAACCGCCCTTTTTACCCGGTCTTAAAGATGGTTCCAGGTCGGGTAATAATTCGGTGGCGGCTTGAATCCCGGCAATCCAGCCCGTATTCCGATCGCCTGAGATATAGTTAAACCCGCGTACCGTGCGCGCGATCGCGGTATCGGTACCATTAGCAAAAATTGTTTGATGGATGCGGCCGACTGAAACCATCGGGACAGTGAAACTACCTTCAAATCGATCGAATTTATTCTCTTGTGCCTGAGTATTGCCTGCTGCGGTACCAACGCGGGGAAAATAGAAATCTAAACCCAATTGTTGACCGTTGGCACCACTTTGAAATCCCGGTGCCTTAATTGCGGCTAAAGTTTCGGCTGTCGCTACCTCTCCAAATTCTGATGTGACCGCAAACCGAGTCGGGAGCAATTGCTGTTGGTCGATCGTCGCCTCGTCGGTCTTAATACCGGGGACGAAGGTACAAACTAGTTTTTGACCTGTAGCAGAAAGTTTTGGGCTGCCATTCGCGTTAGGCAGACAGTCGCCCACAAAAGAGATTTGCTGGCGCATTCCAAAGACAGTTTCGGGGGCGATCAGCGATGTCGTTACTTCTCGCTGCTGGCCTACCGTTCTAAGTTGACTGTAGTTACTGCGGTAGTCGAGCCGATAGATCCGATTGTTAGAGACGCTCTCGACAATCTTGGGTACGTACAGACCAGTCGTATTTACACTTACATTCGTACTGCGGCGATTGCCTGCTTCGGCACCGCCAGTGATTTCGTATTGACTCCGGTGGTTGAGCGGTACATCGTTGACTACTATCTGCGTAAAAGTCGGACTCACCCGATCGAGTGGGAGTTCTCGCGGGGGAATCAAATAGCGCGGATCTGGTGCGGCTACTGCTTCTGGCTTCACCTTGGGCAGGGGGATCGGCGACCCATTTGGCGATGGTGTAACGGGGTTCGTAGGTGGTGAGATCGGCGGAATAAACGGACGATCTGTTTGGAACTGCACGCTGCCCGGTAGTGCTGGCTTTGGTGCAAATAGTTCGCTCGGCTGAATCGTCGTGGGGAAAGATGGATCGAAGCCAGGAATATTTCTCCAGAAATCCAAATTTTTAATAATAGCTAGCGTTTCTTCGAGCGATAAAAATCGCTGTTCGCTTGTTTGAGCGACTAGATTAGGATTAAAATCGCACGATGTTTTTGCTGGCGATAGTAATCGATTCGATTGAATTTCTGAAGGTAACAAACAGCGATTTTCGGAATCGATCGCTGAATTTTTTGCTAATTTAGATTGAGGTTGAGTGCTGAGATCGATGCTCGGACTATCTACACCTTCGGCAAGGGCAGTTTGAGTTGGTTCTAATAATAGATAACTAGTTAAAATTATCGAGTATGTAGTCCATAGCCAACGACTTTCTCTAGGAGAAACCTTGCTAATAGTCCGATCGGGTGTTAGATTAGGAGTATACAACCAGAGTTTTAGCATATCGATCTCATTACTTGAAAATTCACTCAATTTTGTTAACAAAATCGGGTTTAGGTGGATGCTTGTTAAATAGATTTGTCAAATATAATCGATCGAATGCTCAAAATCTGGCTCGATCGCCAACAAGATAGATCGAGCAAATATCTTGCAGATAATGTCTCGATTACAAAGTTATTAATTTAATTTTGATGAGTTCGATCGAGTCCGAGATGTCGATCGGGATCGGTTATTTAAGGAACCTCGATCGATTAAGGCATTACAGTTACTACCTGAGTATTGTTTCCCGCTGAATTATCAATTCTTATCGATGTGGATCTAACCGGGTTAGTTGCTGCCGTATTTAGCTCGGTTGCCGACTCAGCACCGACTCGATAACCCACAATAGTAGGATCGTCAGGATTGGGGACGACGGTTATGGTGCCTGCGCTGCCAATTGCTGAAGCCGCAGTTTCCGTACCAGTAATACTGGCAGTTCCCGCCGCCGAATTTTTGCCAACCGCGATCGCCGCAGATACACTATCGATTCTGGTACCAACATAGCTAACCGCAACCACTCCAACCGTGCGAGTACCATCGGCACGCGCCACAATCGCCGTCGAGGAGATCGCCAGACTAGATATAATCGCGATTTCGATCGCCCGTTTGAGTACGACTTTCATTTGTTGCCAAGATGGAGATGAAGGGTAATTAGAGATCTGACTAGCTATTTAAAAACTAGCCAGATCCACTCGAACAGTTCGCTCTAGTTAGATCGAGCTATTCGAGCGCGGACTAAGGAATAATGATTCCCTGAGTACCGAGACGGAGGTTGGGGGCAGAAACGAACTCGTTACCTTGAGCGGTATCGAGGTTATTCTCTGCAAATACTTCATAGTTAACTTCACTAGCATTCAGCCCGGCAACATCGAGATCGCCCGCGCTACCAACAGCAACTGCAGAAATATTGTCAGCAGTAGTACGAGCTGTAGTAATCGCACTGTCTTTACCCACAGCCACTGCACCAGCAGTAGCTTCGATACGGTTGCCAGCACTGAACTGAGCGGAGATACTACCAGCCGCGCCACCTTGTCCGGCATGAGCGGGGTTAGCTACTGCACCAGCAGCTAAGATTAAACCAGTCGCAAATAAGATCGAAGCTTTCATGATTTTGTCCTTGATTGATACTGAATGTGTTGATAGATCGTTGCCGATCTGAGTTGTTACTAGCTGTAACGTTTTAGTTTGCTAGTTGGAGTAAATAACCTGATTGGCAAGATCGATTTTACAAATCGATAGTGCGAGATCGAGTTATTAAGGGAGGGTAACGCCAGTAATTGGAGCCAGTGATGCGGAGTTACCACCGCCAAATTGGTTGGTTTGATTGGCAGCGATAGTATCAACTTCAACAAAGCCAAGATACTCAGCAGTGGCTTTGTTAGCATCGGTGAGCGTGGCAGTACCAGCAGCACCAATGGCAGAAGTACGAGTTTCACCACCAGCAGCAGTCTCAGTCAAGCTAGTAGCGGCTGCAAAGTTTTTACCAACAGCAACGGAACTAGACAAACGAGCTACATCGGGAGTAGTTGCGGGCAAAGGGCCGATCGCACTGTTAGTAGTAGCAAATTTGATGCTGACGCTACCAGCCGCGCCGCCTTCACCAGCTTGTGCAGCGGTGCCGGAAGCAACCAAAGCACCAGCAACCAAAACTAGACCAGCCGCAAACTTGAGTGAATTTTTCATGATTAATTTTCGATTCGGGGATAATGTGATTTAGTACCACATTTATATCTTTCCCAGCGAAGTGTGATAAAGAACACATGTAGCAAAAGAATTTTTACACAAGTGTCAAAAAAGGCTACAACGTTGAATTTACGTGTATCAAATATAACAGTCGCTTAACGATCGCATTAATAGCTAGCTGTATAAAACAGGAAAAAGACACAAGAAGCTGTATAGATCGGAAATAAATTAGATATACCGTTTTGGCATAGCACGATTTTGGCGCAGTAACGCCTCGCGATCGAGATTTTGCCAAAAAAAATCAGCTCCCATCTACTTCAAGAGCAGAGAAAGCCGAATGGGTTCTATAAAGATCTAATCTATAAAGCAGACCGATCTGCCCAGTGATTCGCCACCTCTAAAGCGGCGGCTACTACTCGAAAATGTTCGTCTTGCTGGAGTCTAGCGATCGCACCCTTTGTTGCCGTGTTTTGAAGACTTTGCAAGGCGATCGTCGCCCGCCAGCGGTTGCGCCAGACGGGATCTTGACATAATGCTAACAAAATCGATAGTGCTGGTTCTTGGAATGGCGAATTTAATAAATGTCCCATCGCTAATATCCCCACCTCTTTCACCGACTGAGTTTCATCGGCAATCGCGATTTCGGCGATCGTGAAAATTTCGGCATGATAATTAGTATCCAGCAGTAGCGAAATGATGCTTTGACGGACTAACCAATTATTAGTCTCTTTAAATAGATGTACCAATAATGGAATCGCGCGATCGCCAAAATCAAAGATCGAATTAGCAGCTTCTCCCATGACATTAGGATCGCGATCGGTTTTAATGACACCTGCTAATAATTGAAACGATGCTTCTACTAAATGATTGCCCAAACCCATTACCGCAATCCGCCGCTGCATGAAGTCGCTCGACTCTAGTAAGCGGGCGAGGATCGGTACGGCAATCTCGGCAGAAACTTTGGCTAGTTTATCTAATCCCGCTTTTTGCTTATCGAGGGCGCGATCGCGTAAATCTCGATCGATCTGCTCTAAATCTACTGGTAATTCATCATGTTCGGACATGCAGTTAACTAGGTGTGAGGCTACATTTAGATCTTACACTCGAAACAGATGGTGAATTTAATTTGCAGCCGCCACCCAATTAATGACCGTATTGTGAGAGACTCCGGTTTGGCGTTCGATCTCGCGGAAGCTCATGCCCTGCTGATGTAGCATCAAACATTGCTGCTTAGTTTCTGGAGGATAGCCGCGCTGACTGTATTCGTCGGCGAATTGTTTGCCACAAGCCTTGCAAATATAGCGTTGCTTGCCATGTCGATGTCCATTTTTAGCGACTCGATCGCTATCGCAGTTTGCACACACCATTACTTTGTTGTGCATTAGTAAAGCATCGCCGATGTAGGGATCGAGATAGGCGTAGAGGACTTTTTTTAGCTCTGTATAAAGCTTTTGGCGATATGTGCGATCGCTTTTCAGGGCAGTTAGAAATAAGCCGTTATAAGTGCGATGGAAGACTTCGGCAATTAGTTCGCTTTGCTCGCGATCGAGATTGGGGTTGCGCTGTTGGCAAATATTAGCAAATTGCTGAATTACCATCCGATCGAACTCATCATCAAATAGCACGAATAGCCCTGGTATAGGGGCGAGAAAGTACTGTAGATAAACGATTTGGTGAATGGGATGCTCGAAGTATTCCGCATGAGTATCAACCATTTGGTCGATCGTTTGACTGAGGGGACGGCGGATATCTTTGGCGAGAAGTTGGGCATTGACGATCGCGACTTGCTCCATGTGCTCGGCTTCTAGAGCGTGGAAAATCGCTAATTTGTCGGGGAAGAATTGATAAATCGAGCCGACTGCGGTATTGGCTCGATCTGCTATTTGCTGGATAGTGGCCGCGCTGTAGCCTAGTTCTGTAAAGACTTCTGCGGCGGCAGTGAGGATTGTGGCGACTCGCTGTCGTCCGCGTTGTTGCTTGGGTTGACGGCGGAGCGAATTAGCACTTGACATTTGTGAGGATTTATTCATAAAATTACAATATCAATACCTACCAGGATTTAAGGATTTACAGGATTTACAGGATTAGGTTGTCAGTGCGAACCTGTATTCCCTATTCCCTACCCCCTATTCCCTATTCCCTATTCCCTATCCACTATTCACTAACTCATGAATATGCTCCAAGGTACACCCTGGCTCTTAGCTCACAAATCTATGCTAACAGTCGATAAACCGTATAAAATATCGCTTTATGGCAAAGATTACGTACTGTGGAAAGATCGCCAGGGGAGTATTAATGCGCTAGAAAATATGTGTCCCCACATGGGTGCGATGTTGCCGGCGGGTTGGTGCGAATCAAAACCCGATGGTACTAGTACGGTAGTTTGTCCGTTTCACGCGCTTGAATTTGATGCTAGCGGCTGTACGATTTTACCTGCTACTCGCAAGCAAACATTACCGCAATTAGCACCACTAGAGTTAATTATCCAAGGCGATTTTATTTGGTCTTATGGTGGCTGCGAGCCAAAAATACCAATTCCGAATATTCTGAATGAAATTGCGGCTAATTACGAACTTGTTGGTGTGACGGGAGAGTGTAGCGTCGCCACCGATTTGCGCTCTATGTTGCTCAATATGCACGATTATAATCATCAGAATGGCACGCATCGGGAGCTATTTAAAATTACCGAAGTAAGGTTCGATCGATTTATCGATGAGGGTCATCATTCTCATGCTTATTATGACATGCCCACCGCACCCAGTAGTCTTCAGGAAAAACTCAAAAATCCAGCTCTATTAGTAATACCGAAAGTTTTGTCGGCACATTTAGAAAATTACTTTCCGCATTTAGTCATTTTTCATGGAAATCTCCCGGCGGGAACGGTAGCGCAATGTCATTTATTCGTGCCAGAGTCAGAAACTAGCACTCGAACTTATGTATTATTGTTCGGTCAACTCAAGAATCCTTTGTTTAGGCTGATGGGCAAAAACTTCTTAGATATGGTTAATGTGGTTGTCGAGCAAGATGTACATATTTTAAGTAATATTTATCCTAATGCGCCGCAGAAAATAAAATTGAACAATGAAGTTGGGATGGATTGGGTATATCGTAATTTCGATAGTTTTCCCGCAATCGAATCGCCGAATTTATCAACTAAATAATTGCTTAAAAGCTGATTCTTCTCGAAGTGAGGTAAAGTCGGTATCAGTTCGAGCATGTTGTTTCAAGGCATCCGGTTCTAGTTCGATCGCTTTTTGCAAGCAACTAATCGCCCGATCGACATTATGTTCTAAAGCATGACAACATGCTAAGTCGTACCAAGCAGTTGCATTCTTTGGCTCAAGATCGACTAATTTTTGATAGGTGACAATCGCCGTCAAATAATCTTTTAACTCGTACAACAAAGCACCTTTGGCATTTAGAATATTTTCTGCTTTTGGGGATATCGATAGAGCGATGTCGAAGGTTTCATCGGCTAATTCAAATGCTTTATTTTTTTGCTGAGATACTCCTAAATAATAATAACCGTCGATATTGTTAGAATCTAATTCAAGGGCTTTTTTTAGAGATGAAATTGCATCTGGATATCGTTCGAGGCTAAAAAATAGTATGCCCACACTCAACCAAGCGCGTTCGTTATCTTCGTTAATCGCGATGACTTTTTGATAACATTCGATCGCTTCTGCTTGCCGATCGATCTGCCATAAGCAATATCCTTTTTGCCACCAAGATTCTTCTCCATCGGGGTTGACTTTAATCGCCCGATCGAATAATTCGATCGCGGCTGGGTATTGCTTTTTCTCGATTAAACTTTTACCTTTTTGAATCCAACGATTTTCTGGAGAATTAAGACCCCAACCGATAATTATTAAGATAGATATGGCGATCGCCTGATTGATTGGATGTCGGAATGCAGCCGATCCCACGCTGACTAAATCACCAGGGATATTCAGGAAATTATCGATAATCGTTCTAACTACTCTAAACGTAAAGCTACTAAACCAAGGTACGAACCAAAATAAAATAACGATCGCTAAGGTACTATATTTTCTAAACGCATTAAGCTGAGTTTGCATCGGTTTCGACAACCAAGGCTCGATAATACCATAACCATCTAAGCCAGGAATTGGTAATAGGTTAAGTACCGCTGCAAAGACTTGTAAATACAGCAAAAAAGCTAAACCACTGAATAAAAATGAATCTTCAGTCAAACGATAGATCGAGGTTGTATTAGCATCTAAAAAAATCCAAAATGGAATTGCTAATAGTAGAGCTATTAAAATATTAGCACTCGGCCCCGCCGCCGATACCGCACTTTGCCACCACCGATTTCGTAATTTGTGATTGTTGATATACACGGCACCACCCGGTAAGCCAATTCCACCCATGAGTAAGAATAGTACTGGTAAAACGAGACTATAGCCAGGATCTGTATATTTAAGCGGATTGAAAGTGAGATAGCCTTTCTTTTTAACGGCAGTATCTCCGCCCCAATAAGCAACGATCGCATGACTGAATTCATGCAGACAGAGCGAAAAGATCCACCCAAAACAGACAATAATTCCAACTAGCCACATATATAATTGTTATCGATCGAACTTAGTGTTAGTATCGCATCCCCAGGCGTACCATTCTAATTGTAACTAGAGATTCTCAAATCGTCCCTATTGTTGCGATCCAAATTTGCAGATATTTTCCTCAATAAAGTTCCCATCGAAATTACTAAATTAGTCGAGCCAATTGACTCGATCGAAACCCTCACAGAGCAAGTTTGTTAGAATGTACGAGCAGACTATCGGCTAAGTAATTTTTCAGAACATGAGTACCCAACTGTACCAAGAAATCAAAGAATTCTATGATGCGTCGAGCGATCTCTGGGAATCAGTCTGGGGCGAACACATGCACCACGGCTATTATGGCGAAGATGGTAACTATAAATTAGATCGTCGTCAGGCTCAAATCGACTTAATTGAAGAATTACTCAAGTGGTCTGGAGACTACAATAATCGTCCGCCTCAAAATATCCTCGATGTCGGTTGTGGAATTGGTGGAAGTAGTTTGTACTTAGCTGAAAAATTCGGCGCGCAGGTAACAGGAATTACGCTTTCACCCGTACAGGCAAATAGAGCTAGGGAAAGAGCGCGTGCGGCGGGTTTGGCAGCCAAGGCAGATTTTCAGGTCGCCAACGCACTAGAAATGCCGTTTGCCGATAATAGTTTCGACTTGGTATGGTCGCTCGAAAGTGGCGAACACATGCCAGATAAGGTCAAATTTTTACAAGAATGTTATCGCGTTTTAAAACCTGGTGGCAAACTAATTTTCGTAACTTGGTGTCACCGTCCGACGACTGCGACAACGCCACTGACGACTGACGAACAGAGGCATTTACAGGATATTTATCGTGTGTACTGCTTGCCTTATGTAATTTCGTTGCCAGCTTATACCGAAATTGTGACTCAATGTGGATTTAAAGATCTACATGTGGATGATTGGTCTACCGCTGTCGCGCCCTTTTGGGATGTGGTCATCTATTCGGCAATCTCACCACAGGCTGTTATCGGGCTGTTGAAGGCGGGTTGGAAGACGATCGAAGCGGCTTTGTCGTTGCGCTTAATGAGTGAGGGTTATCGGCGCGATTTGATTCGCTTTGGTCTGATTACTGCGACGAAGTAAACTTGCACATAGGTTATGGAAATAGATCGCATTCATTTCTACGTTGTCGATGCACTCCGCACGCGGGATTTATTAATCGAACAAATTGGGTTGCAAGCTCTAGGCGAAAGAGTTAACGAACACACGATCGAATATTTGGTCGGTAACGATAATCTATTATTTTCGATCGCATCCCCGCTTACTGCTGCTAGTCCTGTCGCCGATTATCTCGCTCGACATCCATCGGGGGTAAAAGATGTTTCATTTAGAGTAACCGACCTAAATGCGATTAGGAAAAGAATTGAGAGTTCGAGGACTCCAATCTTGGCAACTTCAGATCTGGCTGAAGATGTAGAGTGGATCAAAATTCGCGGCTGGGGTGGGATCGAGCATACCATTACTCAAGCTCGATCGAAATCAATCAAGCCAGCGATCGCGACCACAGACTCAATTATTAGCATCGACCATGTGGTTTTAAATGTGCCTGCTGGCGATTTAGAAATGGCGACAGTTTGGTACATACATTTCCTTGGCTTTAAAGTTCAGCAGAATTTTAACATTCAAAGTAAAAAATCGGGTCTGACCAGTAAAGCTCTAATTAGTCCTTGCGGTCGGGTCAGATTTAATATTAACGAACCGAGTTCGAGTAATTCCCAAATTCAAGAGTTTTTAGATCTCAATTGCGGTGCGGGTATTCAGCATATTGCCCTCCAAACTAACGATATTTTATCTACAGTCGATCGGCTTGGGCAGCAAGAATTAGCCTTTTTGTCCATTCCCCAGGCTTATTATACAAACTTACGAAACCGGGCTAACTCAGAACAGAATTTACTCTTAACAAACGATGAGTGGCAACAACTCGAACGATTGCAAATTTTGATGGATTGGTCTTCAGCCACGCCGACAGAAATTCTCTTGCAAATCTTCACCCAACCGATCTTTGAATCGCCCACATTCTTTTTTGAATTAATCGAACGCCGCAATCGAGCGCAAGGATTTGGGCAAGGTAATTTCCAAGCCTTATTTGAAGCGATCGAAGAGTATAATTCTATCTAACCTGAGATGGTGTCTGAAAAGTCTTATTGGTTTCGATCGTAGGTTGTCAATCCCCCTGTCTTGAAAAGGTGCTTTACTTGCGGCGCACTTTTGGACGGGTTCCCCGTCAAAATAAGTGCGACAAGACAGGGGAAACGTCGCGCCCCAAAAGCTCGCGCCCCAAGAACGCACTTTTCGCTGTCTTGTCGTTTTTTTATTCGGGGGGAACCCCGAATAAAAACGCCGCTAAATCCCCCTTGGAAAGGGGGACTTTCAGCGCAAGCGCATCCTTGGGGGTTGGGGGATTTATACGCTTTTCAGACACCCTCTGAGAACATGTCAGAAAAGTATAGTTGCCCCGTTTCTAGTAGGCAGATCTCTCTAAATCCGGCTCCTCTCTTCTTGAAGCAGGGCTGTTAACCCAACTTCGCTCGAACGACTAAAGCGGTAATATTATCATGACCGTTATATTCGTTGGCAAAATCGATCAGTCGATCGACTCCATCTTGGAGATTGGCATTAGGCGAGAGTAAAGGTGCGACATTTGTCAACCAATAATTTTCAAGTAATTGATTGTCAGTCAAACCATCAGAAGCTAGCACGATCAGCGTATTTTCTTGCAGCTCAAAAAACCTAATATCGGGGGCGATATAATTGCGATCTCGCGGGCCGATGGCTTGAGTCAATTGATAAGAGTCGGGACGACCGTAAGCAATATCTGGCTCGACTCCGCGTAAAATTTGTTGTTGCCCCACCTCGTGATCGAGCGTGAGTTGAATTAAACCCTGAGTCGGGGTAATCCCATAGCAGCGTGAGTCGCCAACGTGCGCCACAGCAATATTTCGATCTTGGACTAAGACCAGCACTAATGTCGTGCCCATTCTCCCGCTACCGTGAGCGGATTTTTTTTGATTGATTTCAAATACCGCCTCATTTGCGGCGACGATGCCTTCGCGGATCGTTTGCTCGTCGGGGAGGGTATCACCGTTCCACCGAGTGTCAAAATAGTCTCGCAAGATGTCTACAGTCATCGCGCTAGCAATTTCGCCCCCATCGTGTCCGCCCATGCCATCGCAGAGAATGTAGACCCCTCGTGCGTTAATTTCATTGCCTTTAGGGCTATTTCGGCGATCGATCCGACTCACCATGCCGTAGCAATCTTCATTATGGTCGCGTTTTTTGCCCGTATGCGTAGCTGCGGCATCTTCTAAATCGATCAGCTTTTGAGCTAGCGAGATCGTCGGTGCTTCTTGCGGGGTGCTTAAATCTGCGGAGGCGGGCGATTGGAGTGGCGCGCTCAGTTGCTTGGGTTCTAGTTCGTAGGCAATTTGCTGAAGCCTAGATCTAACTTCTTCCACGCGTTCGACTTCGCCGCTTTGAATCGATTGGAGCAAGTTGGCGAGTGCGGAGGAGGCAGGGCGATGAGATTCGACTTCTGGCATTGGGAAGCGATCGAATAATTGTTTCCACATTCGCGCCAGATCGGCAAGTTGCAGTTGTCTATCGACTGGTTCTGGGTGCAACCGTTGGAAGCAAATTCTCGCGTCTTCATCGAGCAGTAAATTAGCGGTTTCGAGCAAACTTTGACGCATTTGCCACGGTTCGAGAGCCACCCACAGCTTGAGTGTCGAATCTAGCCAATAGATGGTTTGAGAGGAGGGGATTTGGGGATCGTTCCAGTTAGCGGCTAATTGTTGCCAGTTACTGCGATCTTCTACGATCGTTACGGCTTTGCCGTCGTGACTCCAACTATCGCGAATCGTGGGTACCGTACCCGGTAAACTGACTTGGAGGGCGATATATGCCTGGGCGACTTTAGGAATGCCATGTGTATTCCAAAACTGCCATTGTCGATAAGCGGCGATCGGTTTTGCCGCAGATGCCTCCGTGCTGTCGGTTTTCGCTAACTGGGCAACATCGGCAGGACTATCTAATGTGACGGGTTCTTGCTCCATCAATATCTCCAAGAGGGTATTACAGAATGGTTGACGATCGATTACCCGGACTTGGCTAGAGTCGCCCGGTTTCAGTAGCTGGAGTGCTACCGGATCGAGCAATCTATAGTTACATTGAGGATCGAGATAAGTTGTCGCCACTAATGGCTCGCTGTTAACGATGGCATCTAATGTCGGTTCGACTTGCGGCTCAGACGTGGTAATTGACGATGAAAATTCGCTAGTGGGTTTGCCTGCATTCAAATCTGGCTGAGAAAGATCCCAGGGACTCCGCGTCAGATCGTCGCTGGGTGGGGCGGAAACAGAGTTATCTGGCTGGCTCTCGATTGGTTCGAGGACGGCGACTGGTACGTCCCACAGATTGAGATCTATTTCCGATTCGAGATTGCTATCACTAGCATTTAATTCGGCGAAAACCGAGGAATCATACCCCGATTCAGCTCCGATTAGGGCTAGATCGCGTTCGATTTCTGTTGGCTCTACTCCAATCTGGTGGGTAGTGTCACTTGTCGGTTCGATAATTGCCCACCAGTAAGTACCGCTGCTGGTTTGGCACTGCGGACAACTTTCGGCATCAAAGTCTACGTTTTGCCCACAACTACGACAAATATAATGTTTGAGCGATTTACCACAACCTTGACAAAAATTGTGGTGCTGGGGATTTACTAATTGACAGTAGGGACAGCTAATCATAGGGGTAGATGACAACAGAGCACTTCAGGGATATGGGTAAGCAACCTCAGATGTGGGTTATCGAGTGGGCGGCAATCGAATCGCTCGACATGCTACCAGTGGGATCGAGCATCTGTCCCCGAAGAGCCACCCATATCTTGCAAACGCCAACAGATTACGATGAGATTGGCAACACCAAACTTACCTAAGATTAAATCTAGTTTGCCATGTGTCAGTCTCAGATTGAAATAATCTAACTAAAATAAATACTCTAATATCTATACTTCCCATTCGATCGCCTTAAATTTACAACCTCTTGGCTATTATATTGATAATTGTCATCGATACCGCTTTGATTTGAGATTTAATTGGCTCGACAACTACTTATTTTATAGACTAAAAGTAGTTGTTGCCGATCGCCAGTCGAGATTGTCCTCTGTATCGATTTTTTAGCCAAAATTATTGGCTGACGATTTGCACCGTAATGCCAATCGCGATCGATCCTATTCAAAATGACGCATTAACTGTAACGTGCCTAGCCCCAAATCGTCATCGGCGATCGCTTTTGTTTCCAAAAAAGCGATCGTCTCGCGGATGCCAGGATTGCCTCGCGCTTTACCCGTCAAGCCTTGGGCGACAATTAAGCCGCAATATCCTTGAGTTTTTTTGCTCCGCTGGTTCCACTTTTTGCGCGCTTCGATATGTACCGCGCTCTCATTGTCAAACTCGCCAAATAGCTGCATTTCATCATCAGCGAGTTGTAAGATTCCTAAATCAAAACTATCACCAGCGATCGGATCTTCGCCAGGATTGAAACAAATCCCCTGCAAGCCGCCAGCTTGTTGAATTCGCTCGATAATTTCGCGGGCTTTGGGGCGTGTCGTTTGAATCAAGATAATTGGCAAACCTTCGCCTACGGGACGAACTTCGCTCGGTTGGTGATAAACAGCCGACTTGCGAATGATTTCGACTCGATCCCAGGGCATCATCCCCAAGCTAATAAATGAGTCATTGGGAATTAAATCTTCGCGAATTTGGAGTTCGAGCGGATCGAATTCTTCATCATCTAATGCCAGATGTATCTTCAGCAATTCTTGAGAGAGTTCTGGCAATGTCTCTACCGTCACTGTTTCGCTGCGGGTTGGGTGTGCGGCTCCACTCACTCGCAGCATCGGTTCTGGCGCGCCGATCTCTGGGATTGTCACTGAAATCGTTGCCGAGAGACTGGGGAGTTCGTCTGCTTGTAATTGTTCCCTAAAATCGGCTATGAACTCTTTGAGTGACATTAATGCCACATTCGTCGCGATCGCTTCTTCTTCGTACAAGAAGGGGCGCATACCCTCCATTGGATGAATGTTTCCAAAGTTCGGTTCGATCTCGGTTGCTGGCAAGGTACCCAAATCGCGATGCGAATCGGTTCCTTTAGCAGGAAGTGAATCTACTACCGAGTCGAAAGTTACAAAAATGCAATCTTGAGACAAAAATGCCGACTCCATCTGACTCGATTCGTCGCGGTTGAGAGCCATCGCCCGAAACCGTTGCAACGATTCGACCGATCGATAGAGCAATATGCCATACTCCATCCCTAACATCCCCATCACCGACACATAAAATTTTTGGATGTCCCATTGATTTAACTCAATCGAAATCGCCTCATAATCGGCTAACATCGACCACGGAGCCAACGTCCAAATCTCTCTGGCGGTGGCTTTAAGCGATTCTAAATAGCGACGGGGCAATTTGGGCGCGCGCGCGCCCGCCAGATCGGCAAACCGCTGAAATAATTCATCGACAATTGGCAATTCAGGGACGTATTCGACGATGATCTCTAGATCTTGCAGTACGCCGCGCAAGTAAAATTGTAACTGTCGATCGCGGACGATAATTTTCTGGGGACGTGCTGGCTGAGAGGGAGCTTGCGGTGATTCCATCGCCTTAATTAGTGCTCTGACGATCGCTTCGCTACCCATCGTCGCATTGACAACTTCCATCGATCTTACGATGCAGTCGATTCCATCTACCCAGACGATCAGTTCTCGTCGCTGCTGGAGCCGCTCTCGATCGGGATTGCGATCTAATTCTAACTCTTGCGCCAACTCTGCTACGTAGCGTCGATCGCCCTCCCAGACACTGGAAAGTTGCGGAAGTTGCTGGAGTCGTCGTTGAGTGGAAGGACTAATCGCCGTCATAATCAAATTGCACCTAAGAATCGAGCGGAAATTGAAAATATCCGCCATTCCGATCTTATGCGTTAATTTATAGTCAGCACCGATCGGGTCAGAGAAGTTAACATAGATTTAGGTTTAAGTTAATTTAGATCTGCTAATTTGGAGATCTTTTACCAAGGAGTCGAGCGCAACCCATGACTGAAGTAATTACCACGAAAAAACCCAGCATCCAAATGACTGACAGTGCTTTGGCGCACGTCCTGGCATTACGCGAAAAACAAGGTAAAGATCTGTGCTTGCGCGTCGGTGTCCGTCAAGGCGGTTGTTCTGGCATGTCCTACGTGATGGATTTTGAAGACCCCAGTCAAATTCGAGACGACGACGAAATCTGCGATTATGGTGGGTTTAAGCTGGTCTGCGATCGCAAGAGTATGCTATATGTTTATGGTCTCGTCCTCGACTACAGCGATGCGATGATCGGTGGTGGGTTTCAATTTACCAACCCCAATGCCGCTCAAAGCTGTGGTTGTGGTAAGTCTTTTGCAGTTTAGGAAGGCTTTAGGTATTAGGCTTTAGGCTTTAGGTTTTAGGTTTTAGGCTTCAGAAGTATTTTAATAACCAATACCGAATACCCAATCCCGAATACCTAACACCCAATGCCTAACACCCAGCACCTAACACCCAATACCTAATATCTAACACCTAAATCATGGCTGAAACAATCGCCCCCAACGAGCTGTTTGACAATGCAATTAAGGACTATCAAGCAGGTGAAAGTCCCGCGAAGCTAATCCCGATTTTCATTGATGTTTGTAACAGATCGCCGAAACTCGATAGCGCGTGGACGTGTCTATCTTGGTTGTACTTACTCGAAAACAAGCCGCAACTAGCGATGAAAGCCGCTCTAAAATCGATGAAAATCGATCCCTTCGACGCTCAAACGCGGATTAATTTAGCAGCAGCGATGCTAGATGCCAAGCAATCTGGCGTGCGCGAACATATCGAACTGGCGAAAAGTCTCGTCGAAGCCGCTCCCGAAGTTCGCGATCAAGTAGTCGCAAATTTTAAAGATGGATTCAGTCGCAAACCCGATTGGGCCAGTCTCAAACGGATTGAAAAGTTGATATTTGAAGACTAGAATTAAGATCTGGGTAGGGGTAATTCATTAATTGTCCCTACCCAGATCTCAGCATGAGAGGGTGTCTGAAAAGCGTAGATCTAAATCCCCCCAACCCCTTACAAAGGGGGATTTAGATCTACGATCGAAGCCAATAAGACTTTTCAGACACCCTCTGATGCCAATTTCAAAGGTTCGATCGATTGACGCGATTGTCAGTTGGGCAGTATTTTACATGATTTAGATTTTCAGACGATCGATATCGATCTTATAAATACTTATTCTGACTGGTTTATTTTCGTGGGTTCGTAATTCATAACTGCTAAAAATGTTAAATACTAAAACTCAACTAATCGGTTTACAAGCTGACAGATTTCGCCATCCATTAGACTTGGAAGCTACTACTAGTCTCCGCAGGCTCCCTGGATTAGATTTATTAGTTCGGAATTTATTAGGCGGCGTAACTGAAGACTTTTTATATCTAAATAATATTGCTGCTAGCGTTTTAATTGGCGATCGACAACTCCCCGATATCCACAAACTACTAGTCGAAGCCTGTCAGATTCTTGATTTAGAAGTCCCCCAACTCTATCTCAAACAGCACCCCGCCCCCAATGCCTATACAATGGCAGTCAGAGGTAAAAAACCCTTCATCGTCGTCCATACCTCCCTCGTCGATTTACTCACCCCCGCAGAACTCCAAGCCGTCATCGCACACGAATTGGGACACCTCAAATGCGAACATGGTGTCTACCTCACCCTCGCGAATATCATTGTTTTAGCTACAGGCGGCTTATTGCCTGGTGTCGGCAGTGCGATCGCTCAAAATCTCCAGGCGCAAATGCTACAATGGTTGCGCTGTGCCGAGTTCAGTTGCGATCGGGCGGCTTTACTCGTCAGCCAAGATCCCAAAACCGTAATTTCTGTCTTAATGAAACTCTCTGGCGGTTCCCCACTACTGGCTCCCTTACTAAACGTCGATGCTTTTCTCGATCAGGCTCGTGCTTACGAGGCGATCGGCACCACTAGTTTTGGTAAAATGCTCACAGCCAGCCAAACCGAACAACTCAGCCATCCCGTGCCCGTATTGCGTGCTAAGGAAATCGATCTGTGGTCGCAAACCGATAATTATCAGTCCTTGCTAAATAACCCCACCATGCGTTATGATAAGCAGGCTACAAATAAGGGCGGCTGGCGGAATTGGTAGACGCAGTTGACTCAAAATCATCCGCGAAAGCGTGTCGGTTCGAGTCCGACGCTGCCCATGGCACAACACCTAATTTTATTCCGGTTGGGTATCTCAGAAACCCGACTTCTCGATCGAGAAGTCGGGTTTCTTTGTGGGGTTAAGGTAAGGGGTGATTCATGAATTACAGCCAAAAACTTGTTAAGGAATTATTAGATCCCACTCCCACCATCGGGGGATCGCCTATAGTGTCTAGAAGGTATGGTTGCTAACGCCTAAAACTAGAGCCATAGCTTCAAAGTAGCTGCCTGTATTCAATCCGAGGCTCAAATCGTTTTAATAATTTGTTAGATTAACAATTAAACTACCCTCGCGATCGATACACCAGCACAGGGCATTCGCGGAGAGTACGCTTTCATAAATCGTCCTTGAAAATTTTATGTCCGTTAGCACCATCCGTGGCAGCACTAACTATACTAACTAATCTATTGGGCATTTCCCGATTTTAACTGCCTATGAATAGCTTCCCCTGGTTGACCACCATTATTTTATTTCCAGTGCTCGCTTCCCTGGCGATCCCCATCATTCCCGATAAAGACGGACGGACGGTGCGCTGGTATGCCTTGATCGTGGGATTGATTGATTTTGTCCTACTCGTCTATACCTTTGCCAATCACTACGATATTCATAGCGATCGACTCCAGCTAGTCGAAAGTTATACTTGGATTCCCCAACTAGACCTCAGATGGTCAGTAGGTGTCGATGGCATCTCGATGCCGCTGGTATTACTCACCGCTTTTGTGACGACGCTGGCAATTTTAGCAGCATGGCCAGTCACCTTCAAGCCCAAACTGTTCTACTTCCTGATGTTGGTCATGTACGGCGGACAGATTGCTGTCTTTACCGTCCAGGATATGTTGCTATTTTTCTTGGTGTGGGAGCTAGAACTAATTCCCGTTTACCTATTCCTGGCAATTTGGGGCGGGAAGAAGCGACTGTACGCTTCGACTAAATTTATCCTTTACACTGCTGGCGGCTCCTTATTCATCCTGGTAGCTGCCTTAGCGATGGGATTTTATGGCGATACGATCAGCTTTGATATGCGGACATTGGCGGCTAAGAATTATGCCCACAATTTTCAGCTCTTTATGTATGCGGGGTTATTAATTGCCTACGGGGTCAAATTACCGATTATTCCGCTCCATACTTGGCTCCCCGACGCGCATGGCGAAGCTACCGCACCCGTCCACATGTTGCTAGCGGGAGTATTACTGAAGATGGGCGGTTACGCGCTGATTCGGATGAATGCAGGCATGTTACCCGACGCTCATGCTACGTTTGCGCCAGTATTAATCGTGCTGGGGGTGGTAAATATCGTCTATGCCGCCTTAACTTCGTTCGCTCAACGCAACCTCAAACGGAAGATTGCTTATTCCTCGATTTCGCACATGGGATTCGTGTTGATTGGGATTGCCTCATTTACCGACTTGGGTATGAGTGGCGCAGTCTTACAAATGGTCTCCCACGGGTTAATTGGGGCGAGTTTATTCTTCCTCGTTGGCGCGACTTACGATCGTACCCACACCTTAATGCTCGATGAAATGGGCGGTGTCGGGCAAAAAATGAAAAAGATTTTTGCGATGTTTATCGCCTGCTCGATGGCTTCCCTCGCTTTACCCGGTATGAGCGGCTTCGTCGCCGAACTAATGGTATTTGTCGGTTTTAGTACCAGCGATGCCTACACGACCCAGTTTAAAGTGATTATGGTGTTAATTGCGGCAATCGGGGTCGTACTTACACCGATTTATCTACTCTCAATGCTGCGGGAAATTTTCTATGGTGCCGAAAATAAAGAGTTGGTCGAACATGAGGAGTTAATCGACGCGGAACCCAGAGAGGTATTTATTATCGCTTGTCTGCTCGTCCCGATTATCGGTGTCGGGTTCTATCCCAAACTCCTGACCCAGATTTATGACTCGACCACTACCACACTAACAGCACACCTACGCGATTTCGTCCCGACGATCGCTCATAAACCAGCCAATCCAGTAGCGATTGGCGATATCGTCCGCGCACCAAAAATTATTGACTAGCTTCACCCTCTGAGCTACGGTGTACACACAAGTCTGAATAAAAGCGAAAACCCTAGACAGCCCCCTTCCCAAGGGGGTTGGGGGATTGAGATCTAAAAACGAAGTCTAGCCGACTTGTGTGTACACCGTAGTTACAAAGGGGAGGGCTGGGGCGGGGTGAAGGACTACGCCTCATCTCAAAAGACTTGCCCCTACCCAAGGAAGAATTACAAGTTATCTAACCGTACTTATTGCGTTTATCCTGTTTGGAAGATTTGAGTTTGGTTTGTTGCTCCGGCGTGAGAATTGCCTTAAATTGCTGTTGGCTAGATTCCCGAATCGCCTCAATTTTTACCTTTTGGTCTGCGGTCAAATTCAGACTCTGCAAACCATCGCGACGCATATTCGCTTGCTGTTGTTGGGCGGGGGTCAAAATTGTATCCATCTGGCTGCGTGCAGATAGCCGCAGTTGTTTCATTTTGGTTTTCTGCTCGGGAGTAAGATTGAGTTTATCGATCCCGCCTCGTCCCCAGCCTCCATCTTGAGGCAATTGTGCTTGTTGAGCGGGAGTGAGAATCGCCTTAAATTGCGCTTTGTTAGCATTGCGCATGGCTGTGAGTTGCGCCTTTTGGTCGGCGGTAAGATTCAGACCATTTTTACCTTGCCGATTGGCTTGGCGTTGAGCGGTAATTTGCTTGCGCTGTTGGCGTTGTGCCGGAGTCAGCACTGCATCGATTTGGGTCTTAGTAGCCGCCCGCAGTTGCTCCATTTTAGTCTTCTGTTCGGGAGTAAGATTGAGATCGCTTAACTGTCTGCCCATCTCATTGACAGCGAGGTGTCCGCCACCGCGATGGTGGTTGGAGTGGTTACCAGCCGCCATCGATGGTGTCGCGATTGCGAGTAAGATGAGGGGAAGTAATTTGACTAGTCGATTTAGCATTGGGGGATTCGGGTGGTTTAGATTGCAGATAGGTTGTCTTTCCATGCTGCTATCTTACGATTTCCACCCCGATGCTCACATCGCACTAAAGTCACGAGTAATCGGTAATTACCCATGACTATGGATCGATATAACAGTGCTTGCAATAGTCGGGTAAATCGTGAGTACCAATCCGTTCGCGGAGTTGTTGGTAAGCTTCAGAATTCCAGATCTCTTTGAACTCTTGCTCGAACACATTCCCCATGTTAGCGACATCAGCATCTGCGACGACACAGCAAGGAACCACATCACCATTAGCGGCGATGTAAGCACTCTTCCACGGCCACGGACAAGGTTTCTCGCGACAAAAGCGAGTCGATTCGTTAATGACTAGTTTGATGCCTACTTCAGTTGCTGTTGCTTGAGCGGTGGCGAGTTGAGTCGCGAAAGTATCCGATTCGGTCGTAACTTGAATATCGTCGGTATGAGAGAGCATTTCATCTTTACCCCAGCTAGAGAGATAAGGCTGAATGGAAATATAATCGAGTCCGAGATTTTTACTTAGCTCGACAATTTGGGGTAACTCATGGACATTTTTTTGAGTGATGACAGTCCAAGCGGAGACTAATAAGTTGCTGTTGGGCTTACGTTCGCCAACGAGCATCCGCACATTTTCGACAATTTTATTGAAGCGACTGCCGGGGCGCATTTGCGCGAAGGTTTCGGCGGTAGCTCCATCGATACTATAGGTAATTTGAGTCCGATTGAGTTGTGCTAGTTGTTTGGCTCTGTCTGCATCGCAAACGCTACCATTGGTATGAAAATGCATCCGCAGCCCGCGCTCTTCGCCAGCTTGAAGCATGGGAATGAGTTGTTTGTTTAGGAATGGTTCACCCATCCCTTGAAGCTTGACTTTCATCAAGTTCGGGATTTGTTCGAGGACTTTAATAAAGGTGGCTCGATCGAAATAAGCTGGCTTTTTATCCCAATAAGTAACTTGACAGTGGCTGCATTTAAAATTGCAGGTATTATTCGGCTCGATATCGATCGCGACTGGCAACCAGGGGACTTTTTTCCATCTCTTGGCATAAGCTAATCTCGTACCAACCCAGTCTATTCCGGCGCGAGGCTTGAGTGCTAAATCTTTAATAAAGAACTTTAAATCTTTTAATAACATTGCTAATTCCCCTCTTGAATTTACGATCGATAGAATATTCTGCTGCTTTAACTTTCTTTCATACCACCCGTGCGATCGATATATTACCCGCCTGGTGTATGTGAGAAAATATTGAAGCTAGTAGCTCTGGGGTTTAATTGATTTTAGTGCGATCTCTCGATCGAGATCGAGAATATCTACAGAACTTAATATAGTATCCAGATTAGCAATTTTTCCGAATCTGGATACTATATAATAGCTAATTTAGACTTAGATCGAGTTTTTCTTGCGCGGCTTTAAGTGCGGTTTGTGCTGAATGTTTGTTTAATAATACCGACTCAATTGCGCGTCCGAGTTGTTCGGATATTTGACTGTAACTAGGTTCGATTGGTCGAGATCTACCATATTTGGCTTGGTCTAGAAATACTTGAGTTGCCGGAGTTTTACTGACATAATTTCGATAGCTAGATTCTTGACGAGATTTAAGATTCACAGGTAAATATCCGGTGCCTAATGCCCACTCAGTTTGAAATTCTTGACTTAACACATATTCCATAAATTCCCAAGCTGCTTGTTGATGTTGGGGGCTACTTTTCATCATGAATAAATTCTCGCCGCCGACACTAGTTGCCGATCGAGTTCCGGCAGGAATCGGCATCACATCATAGTCAGTAAACTTCATACCTGCTAATTGCCCGAATGTCCACGGCCCGGTTAACTGCATGGCAACTTTGCCAGTTAAAAAATTAGCTAATTCATAACCTCGCTCTGGTGAAGATAAAATTGCCGTGCCCGATTTAATTAAATCTTGCCATAATTGCAGTGCGGCGATCGCACCAGGATTATCGATCGATATTTTTGCTGTTTTAGGATTATTGCGACCCGATTGAGATTGCTGTGGTATCAATTCGCCACCGCCACCCCACATAAATGGCAGCCAGGTGAATACAGTCCATTCGCCTTGTCCTAATGGTAATAACATGCCAAACTTATCATTTTTACCATCGTTATTAGTATCGCGAGTAAGTTGTTGTGTTGTCGTTTTTAATTCTTGCCAATTAGTTGGAAACCGATCGATTCCAGCGGCTTTGAATAAACTCGGACGATAAAAAATACCGACGTTATTAGTCGCAAATGGAATCGACCATAAATGATTTTTATATTGCATCGAACCGAGTAAAGCCGGATCGATATCTTTGGTAACCGCCGATCGATTCCACCATTTATCTAAAGGTTCGATCGCTTCTAACTCGACCAATTGCCCGGTTAACATCGATCCGAACCAGAGTAAATCTGGTGGCGTACCACCGACAATCGAGGCGAGAATTTTGGGTAATTGCCGATCGGATTGACCCACATATAACGACTCAACTTCGATAGTCGGATGGGTGAGATTAAATTTAGTTACTAACTTCTGAAAAACATCGCGATTGGGTGGTGGATTGATGCCTTGCCATAAAGTCAGATGCGTCACTCCATTAATATCTCGCTGAGTGGGCGTACATCCGGCGATAATTACGAGTAAAATTAGAGCAATCGAAATTCCAACTTTAGCAGCTAATCGGTTCATATGTCAGGTCATAGTAAATGGGCAACTATTAAGCGACAAAAAGCACGGGTTGATGCTGTGCGTGGGAAAACATTTACCCAATTATCGCGAGCAATTATTGTCGCCACGCGCAATGGGATTCCCGATCCCGATGGTAACTTCCAACTGCGAACGGCGATCGATAAAGCTAAAGCCGCAGGTATTCCCAACGATAACATCGATCGGGCGATTGCCAAGGGGGCGGGGACTTTAGACAGTAGCAACCAACTCGAAGAAATTCGCTATGAGGGTTATGGTGCGGGTGGGGTAGCGATTATTGTCGAAGCTCTGACAGACAATCGCAACCGTACGGCAGCAGATCTGCGATCGGCTTTTACCAAACGGGGTGGTAACCTGGGGGAAATGGGCTGTGTGGGGTGGATGTTCGACCTCAAAGGTGTGTGCGCGATCGAGGGGAAGGTTGATGAGGATAAACTGTTAGAAGCGGCTCTAGCGGGCGGTGCGGATGTCTACGAGTTGCTTGAAGATGAAGAGCAGCCAGGGGCGGAAGTATTTACGACAGTAGCCAATCTCGAACACTTGAATTCTACCCTGCGATCGACTGGTTTTAAAGTTAGTGATGCCGAATTGCGCTGGATTCCGCAGACTACCGTACTAGTCTCAGATCCAGAGCAAAGCAAGCAACTGCTCAAACTTGTTGAGGTACTCGAAGCTCTAGATGATGTCCAGACGGTGACTGCTAATTTCGATCTGGCAGAAGAACTATACGATTGACGAGTTTAGTCTCAACTTGAGGAACTTATCGATGCCAGCCAGAATAATCAGGAGATCGAGTGTTAAACTGATTAATGAACCCCACATCCTACCTACTTTCTACTCGACTTGAATGTCAACAATTGCAAAAAAATGCGATCGTGAGTGAAGAGAATAGTGTATGTGTATTTAGGTAAGTGACATTACCATAATGTTAATAAATATCATAGGCAAGGAGGCGATCGCGAGTGGACGAGTCCTATCAAACTTATCTCAATCGCGTGGCAAAGATGACCCTACCTGCCACCTACGAATCTCAGGTCAAAAACATCCAACAATCGCCTAAATTCAGGCTGAAAGAGGATGGAACCCAGCAACCAGTATCATTTCCAGGATATTCGGCGATTACGCCACCAGGAGCGGAAGATCCGGGTAATAGTGCTGTATTCAAAGATTTAGCCGCCTGTCAGCAACAACTGATCGAGAAATTAGAACCAGATTTATTAGTATTAGTCGATCCAGCTAGTTTTCACTTCACGCTAGCCGATTTAATTTGGGATAGTGCCTACCTGACAGCAATCGCCACCAATGCTGATTTTGAGAGTAAATTAGTCGATCGAATTGCCGATAGTTTTAAAATCTATCAAGATGCACTCGTCGATACTACCCCCATTCGCTGGCAAATTATGGGATTAACGGTCAGACCGCGCGCGATCGAGGTAAGTTTAGTACCGAAAGATGAATCTAGTTACGATCGCATTATTGCGTTCCGGCGCGCGATCTATCAAAATTCGAGTCTAATTTCGCTAGGCATCGAGCAGCAGTACTATTTTACCGCTCACACGACCTTAGCTTACTTTGCTAACGTCCAGCAAGAAATAGATCGCGTGCGACTCAGCGATACATTGCAAGCATACAACATGCACTGGTTAGACAATCCTCAAGAAATTACTTTAGCTCATGGGCAATTGCGGAAGTTTACCGATATGTATACTTACCAACGAGAACCAAATTTCCCGATCGTGCAGTTGTAAATAACTCCGAATTTTAAATAATACCGCAACGATAACTAAATTTGGTTGTCGTTTTTTTATGCCTCGATTCGATTCAGATACCCAGACGCTGGTGGTTTCGATAGAATGGATAGGTACAAAGGCAGCAACCATCGCCCCTACAGCGACTAACCCAAGTTGCTAGTTATGGGTTTTTAGTAGGATGGGTTTTAGGTTTTAGCGATTAGGTTTTGCGGATGAAATCACGCGGAGGTTCCCTCCGCATGTGTTTCACCAAGCAAGGTTTTATCCCATCGCTAATACCCAATACCTAATACCTAATACCCAAATCTTTAACCTTGGTTATAACTAGCAAATTGTGTTAATACCGATGGGATTTTGAGTACAAATTTATATCCATTCCTACCCACAAGATTAGATGTCTCTATCTTCTTATCAGATCCGCTGGTGCAATAGCCTAGCCGAAATTCCACAAGCTGATTGGGATGCGCTAGCAGTGCCCTTAAAGACCCCTTTTTTAGAATGGGACTGGTTGAATAACCTAGAGACTTCTGGCAGTGTTACCGCCGAAACTGGGTGGCTACCAACGCACTTAACCGTCTGGAGCGGACAAACATTAGTTGGAGCCGCAGCTCTATATGTCAAGGGACATAGTTATGGCGAATTTATTTTCGATAATCAGTGGGCAGATTTAGCGCAACGGATGGGAATTAGGTATTATCCCAAATTGGTGGGCATGAGTCCGGTTACCCCCGCCGAAGGGTATCGATTTTTAATCGCACCGAACGAAGATGAAGCCGAAATCACCGAATTAATGGTGCGATCGATCGATGATTTTTGTAAGCTGCATCGGTTATCTGGCTGCCACTTTTTGTATGTCGATCCGCAGTGGCGATCGCAAATGGAGACATATGGATATAGTCTGTGGATCAATCACAATTATGTCTGGCAAAATCAGGAGTACCAGAATTTTGACGACTATTTGGGTGGATTTAACGCCAACCAACGGCGGAATATCAAACGCGAACGCAAGTCAGTCGGCGATGGTGGATTACAGCTAAATACGGTCGCGGGAGATAGCATCGAACCTCAGTTATTTTCCCAGATGTATGCTTTCTATGCCGATACCTGCGATAAATTTGGCTGGTGGGGGAGTAAATATCTAACTCCAGAATTTTTTGAGGGGTTACACGAGCGTTATCGCCATCGAGTGGTATTCGTCACGGCGATGGGATCGGATCCGACCACCCCCGTGGGCATGTCTTTTTGCATTACTAAAGGCGATCGACTCTACGGTCGTTATTGGGGTAGTAGTGAAGATGTCGATTGCCTGCATTTTGATGCTTGCTACTATACTCCGATCGAGTGGGCAATTCATCACGGAATTAAAATTTTCGACCCCGGTGCAGGTGGCAGACATAAGAAGCGGCGAGGCTTCCCCGCAACAGCTAATTACAGTCTGCATCGATTTTATCACCCTCGATTTGGCAAAATCTTACGCGACCATCTTGTCGAAGTAAATGAGTTGCAACAGCAAGAAATCATCGCCATCAATCAAGATTTACCGATGAAGATCGCTCCGCAGTCGATTGTCGATCCTCAGGCTTCACTCGGCACGAGCGGTTGAAATTAGAGCGATATCGTCACCAGACTTTAGTGCAGATCGATCGCTATTACCGACGTTAATTCACTCGCAATCTAGTCGATCGCAGCTATTTTCATTAAAAAAGAGCAGATTTCTGCTCAAAAAATCCACAAATTGTTGAATTATCGGTTAATCTAGATTTAATAATTAGATTAACTATTAAATTCATGACCCTATTAACCGATAATTTAACAACAATCGATCGCGAACTATCCAATCGACACATCGATCTCGATCCGAATGGCTACTTTATTATTTATGTCG